>JAYZHG010000113.1:0-4163 GCA_036166735.1 Bacteroidota bacterium
ATTTTCATTTACAATGTTATTGTTAAATTATGAATCATTGTTTTCAAAAGATTTATATCCAAAAAATTATAACATCGATATAATTAATTATTCTTTTGAAATAAATCTCAATGATGATGATGATATAGTTTCTGGTATAACAACTATAGATTTAAAAATTAAGACAGATAATGTTAAATCTATTCGTCTTGATTTGATTTCAATGAGGGAAGATGGTAAAGGCATGGTTGTAGATAATGTCAAGTATAATGACACTCCTGTAACATTTACACATAAAAATGATGTGCTATTGATAACCGTAAAAGAAATAAATAATATAAATACCGTTGAAGTTCAATATCATGGAATACCTGTTACTGGTTTAATAATAGGTCCAAATATGCATGGCGATAGGACTTTTTTTAGTGATAATTGGCCAAATAAGGGTAGAAATTGGTTACCTCTAGTTGATCATCCATACGATAAGGCAACTTCTGAATTTATAGTAATAGCACCTAATCATTATCAAGTTATATCAAATGGGTTGTTAATTGAAGAGTCTAATCTGGATAGTAATCTTAAAAGATCTCATTGGAAACAATCTGTTCCTATATCCTGTTGGTTATTTGCATTGGGAGTAGCAGAATTTGCAGTACAATACGTAGATAATTTTGATGGAAAATCAATTCAAACATGGGTGTATAAACAAGATAGAGAAAAAGGTTTTTATGATTTTGCCATTCCAACTAAACATACACTTCAATTTTTTAGTGATTACGTTGGCCCTTTTGCATATGAAAAGTTAGCAAATGTACAGTCTAATAGTGTAAGTGGTGGAATGGAATCAGCAACTGCTATTTTTTATAGTGATGTTTCTGTTACTGGAACAAGAAGTAAAAGATGGAGAAATGTTATTATTCATGAAGTTGCCCACCAGTGGTTTGGTAATTGTGTTACTGAAAATGATTGGGATCATGTTTGGTTGAGTGAAGGTTTTGCTACTTATTTTACTTTAATGTTTAGAGAACATGCCTATGGTAGGGATGATTTTGTAGAGGGTTTAATTAATTCTAGGAATAGTATTTTTAAATTTTATAAAAAAAATAAAGATTATACAATTGTTCATGATGACTTAGATAATATGAAAAATGTTTTATCTGGTTATATATATCAAAAAGGCGCATGGGTATTACATATGTTGAGAAATTATATTGGTGATGATTTTTTTAATAAAGGAATTAGATCTTATTATTTAAATAATTTTAATTCAAATACAGATACTGAAGGTTTTAAAAAAGAAATGGAAAAAGCATCAAATATTGATTTAACTATATTTTTTGATCAATGGTTATATAAAGGAGGTAATATTATTTTGGATGGAAATTGGGCTTATGATAAAAAGAATAAAGAAATTATAATTAATTTAAGTCAAGTTCAAAATGATGGATATTATTTTTCTATGCCTTTAGAATTAAAAATTTTTTATGGAAATGAATTTTTATCTAAATTAGAAGAAATTAAATTAACTCCAGATTTAAAAAAATTTATAATTAAATCTGATAAAGAACCTAATCAAATAATATTAGATCCTTCAACTAAATTATTAGCTGAATGGAATTTTAAAAAAACAAATTAAATAAAACCCAATGAAAATAATTAAAGCTGTAATACTATTGTTTATAATAACTTTTTCTTTTGAATTATATTCTCAAGAAAGTAATAGAATTGTTTCAAACATTCAAGATTTAGTGCTTGATGTTGATGAATCGTTTGTAGCTTCATCTGTAACAATGGATGATAATGATAATGAGGTCTCTTGTAATAATATGATTTATTATTCAAGAAATAGAGAAGCTTTAGATGTAGATAATGAGACAGGTAAAATAACTGCTAATTTACCAGGTTTTTATACAGTTGTTGCTATTTGTATTCAAGAAGGAGGTAATAGGTTAAGGAAAGATTTTTCTGTTAAAGTGAATTATCCTCCAGTCAATGAAATAAAAATATCATTAATTAATAACGTATTATATACAGATTCTTATATTCCTTTAACTTTTGAAGTTATTGATGAAAAAGGTTTTGTAAGAAATGATGTAAAATTTAATTTAACATCATCAAATGATTTAATAAGTATAGATAATTTAAATAATGTTAAAGCTATAACATCAGGTAAGTCGACTTTAACTGCAGAGTTTGAAGGTATTACTAGTTCTATAGTTCTTAATATAAAAAAGAATCCTGTTTCATATATAGAACTTAAATCAAATAGTGACGAAGCTAGAACAGGAGACGTGTTTCAATTTAAAGCAGTTGCGTATGATAAAAAGAATGTTGTTATAGGAGATGCGCCTATTAAATTTTCTTTTACAGGTAAATCTTTTGACAAAAGCAATACAGCATCTGGTTTAATTGAAAAAGATGGGAGGTTTGTTGGCGATGTTGCTGGCCAATATATAATTACATCAAATGTGGGAAATATTTCTGCTTCTAAAATTGTTAATGTAATTGATAGAAATATTAAAAGGAAATTTAAAAGTATTGGGGTTGGAACAGTAAATGATAAACATACTTCAGATTTTTGGGTATTTGAAGGTGTTGATGGAAGGGATTATGCTGTTTCTGGTACATGGGGAGCTGATGGAACTACTTACTTTTGGGATGTCACAAATCCTTCAAATTTAATTAGGATAGATAGTGTTCAAGTTGATGCTAGAACAGTAAATGATGTAAAAGTTTCTGAAGATGGAAAAATATGTGTTATAAGTAGGGAAGGTGCTTCTAATAGAAAAAATGGAATAATTATTATAGATGTAACTAATCCTTATGATGTTAATATAATTTCTGAATATACTCACAATTTAACAGGTGGAGTACATAATGTGTTTATCTATGAAAATCATGTTTATGCACTTAGCAATGGTGAAAAATATTATGTTATTAATATTGATGATCCAAAAAACCCTAAAGAAATTGGAAAATTTGAAATAGGAAAACCTGGTCAATCAATTCATGATGTTTGGATAGAAGATGGAATTGCATATTCTTCAAATTGGAGAAATGGTGTTTATTTAGTTGATGTAGGTAATGGTATTGCTAATGGATCTCCTTCAAATCCGGTTGCTTTTGCTAATTATAATTATGCAAGTGGTGCTCATCATGCTACTTTTCCATATAAAAGTAAGTCAACAGGAAAATTTTATACTGTCTTGGGTGATGAAATTTTTCCAAATGGTATTGATGTAAAAGGACAAAATGTTACAGCTGGTTTTTTACATTTTGTAGATTTTACTGATCTTGATAATCCTGTAGAAGTTGCAAGATATGAACTTCCTGGAGATGGATCACATAACTATTGGATAGATGGTGATGTTTTGTATGTTGCTATGTATACTGGAGGAGTTAGGGTAGTAGATTTAAGTGGTGATTTAATGGGTGATTTATATAAACAAGGAAGAGAAATAGGATATATTCTTTCTGGTAGTGAAAATGGTTATATTCCAAATTCTACTATGAGTTGGGGTGCACAGCTATATAAAGGGCATGTGTTTTATTCAGATTGGAATAGTGGAATTGGATCAGCTAAATTAGAACCAATTAAACCAGATAAAACCAAAGCTTCTATTAACTAATAATAAAATGAAAAATATTTATTTATTAATTATTTTATTATTGTTTAATTCTAAAATAATTTTTTCACAAGATTATTATGCTTATGTGGCTGCTGAATCAGAAGATGAAGTTTCTTTAATCAAATTTGATGGTGTAAATGGAGTAGAATTAGAAAAAATACCAGTAGGAATATGGCCAGCTGAAAATGAAGGACCTCATGGGTTAACTGTAGATCCAAATGGTAAATTTTGGTATTTAACTCTTGCTCACGGTAACCCTTATGGTACACTTTTTAAGTTTTCTACAACAACAAATAAGGTTGTTGGAAAAACTTTGCTAGGATTATTTCCTGCATCGATGCAAATTTCAGAAACTACAGGATTACTTTATTGTGTAAATTTTAATTTACACGGTGATATGAAACCTAGTACAGTGTCTGTTGTAGATCCTGAAACTATGACTGAGATAAAACAAATACAAACTGGTTCTATGCCTCATGGTTCTAGAATATCATCTGATGGTCTCTATCATTATTCTGTAGCAATGATGTCTGATGAATTATTTGAGATTGATGC
>JAYZHG010000114.1:0-4834 GCA_036166735.1 Bacteroidota bacterium
TAATTATCTTATATAAAGAATTTGATTTAAACCAAGATAAAAATTTAATTATAATAAGTTCTATAGATAATAAGGATGCAAAAAATATGAAAGAAAAATTGAAAAATCACTTTAGTAAAATTGTAATAAATAACGAGACACTAGATAAAATAATAAAAATTGAAAAATAAAATTGCAATATTTCCAGGCACATTTGACCCATTCACCTTAGGTCATCATGATATAGTATTAAGAGGATTAAAAATGTTTGATACTATTCATATTGCTATTGGAAATAATCCAGAAAAAGAAAGGTATTTTGATGTTGAATTAATAAAAAATAAAATTAAGGAATTATATAAAAATGAAAATAAAATTAATATCATTTTATATAATGAATTAACAGCTGAAATTTCAAAAAAACTAAATGCAAATTTTATTTTAAGAGGGTTAAGAAATACTACAGATTTTGAGTTTGAAAATTCAATTTCTCAAATAAATAAAGATATAAATAAAGATTTAGAAACTGTATTTTTAATTACATCACCAAAATTAGCACCAATAAGTTCTACAATTATAAGAGATGTTATAAAATATGATGGTGATATAAATAAATATTTGCCTTATAAAATAAATTAAGAAAATGAAAAAATTTATTTTATTTATCATATTAACAATACAGTTTAATATTATTTTTTCTCAAAAAACACAAAAACCTATTTTACATGGTAAAAACTGGATAGCCATTACTGGTAAGCCACTGGGTGCTACTGCAGGATCAATGATTTTTCAAAATGGAGGAAATGCAGTTGATGCAGCATGTGCAATGGTAGCCGCTACAGCAACTATGTGGGATGTTTTAGGATGGGGAGGTGAAACTCAAGCATTAATTTATCACCCTAAACTAAAGAAGGTAATTGGTATAAATGCACTTGGAATTGCACCATCTGGAGCAACACCAGAATTTTATAAAGAAAAAGGATATATGATTCCACCAAAATATGGTCCATTAGCTGCTGTAACACCTGGAACACCCGCAGGTATAATGACAATGTTAGCAGAATATGGAACTATGAGCTTAGAAGAAATTCTTAAACCAGCAATGGAAATGGCTAAAGGTTATCCAATTGAAGCTCAAGCAGCAAATTCTATAGAAAGAAATAAAGAAGAAATAAAAAAATGGAAATATTCTAAAGATGTGTTTTTAACTCATCTTGGAGAAGAGAGAGAAGCTCCAAAGGAAGGTGAAATATTTAAACAGTTAGATTTATATAAAACATTATCAAAACTTGTAGAGACAGAAAAAAAAGCATTAAAAAGTGGAAAATCAAGAAAAGAAGCAATATACAGTGCTTACAAAAGATTTTATGAAGGAGATATTGCAAAAGAAATTGCTAGATCTACTCAAGAACTAGGAGGTTTAATAACTACAAAAGATTTAAAAAACTATAAAGTTTATATAGAAGAACCTCTTAAGACTACATATAAAAATATTGATGTTTACAAACTAACAACTTGGGTTCAAAGTCCTGTGTTACTTCAAAGTTTAAATATGATGGAAAATTTTGATGTAAAATCTATGGGTTTTAACTCATCAAATTACATTCATACATTGTATCAAGTTATGAACCTAGCATTTGCAGATAGAGATTTCTATTATGGAGACCCTTACTTTGAACCAAAAGAACCAGTCGCTGGCTTACTTTCTAAAGAATATGCAAAAGATAGACTTAAGATTATTTCTGAAAATAATAACAAAGAAATCAAACCAGGAAATCCTTATAAATACCAAAGTGGAGAAAATCCATTTTTAAACTATTTAGAATCTTGGAAAACAGATAATAACATTGATATGATAAAATCATCATTTGATATGAATCATAACATGAGCTTTAATAATGATTTTTATGAATCTTTTCATGCTGGAACAACTACTGTTCAAACTGCTGATACTTCAGGTTGGATAGTTTCTATAACTCCTAGTGGTGGATGGGTTCCTGCAGTAATTGCTGGTGAAACTGGAATAGGATTAAGTCAAAGAATGCAAAGCTTCGTTCTAGACCCTAAAAATGGACCATATAACGTACTGGAACCAGGAAAACGTCCTAGAGCAACTTTAACTCCTTCTATTGCCTTAAAAAATGATAAGCCATTCCTATCATTTGCTGTACAAGGTGGTGACACTCAAGATCAAAACTTGTTACAATTTTTCTTAAATATGGTTGAATTTGATATGAATGTTCAAGAAGCATGTGAAGCTCCAAACATTAACAGCTTTCAAATGAGAAGTTCTTTTGGGTTCCATGATAATATGCCTGGGAACTTACTTTTACATGAAAATACACCTCCATATGTAAGAAATGAACTAATTAAAAAAGGATACAAACTTCAATTTAGAGAAAGAACGTCAGGACCTATTAATGCAATTTTCTTTGATAACATAAACAAAACCTTTCAAGGTGGATCAAGTAATTTTGGTGAAGATTATGGAATTGCTTGGTAATCATGAATAATCATATATTTTTTAATAGAAATTCTCTTATTAATTTTTCTATTAATGTATTTAAATATTTTAAAATACCAGAAAAAGATGCTGTTCTTGCCGCTCAAGTTCTAGACTATAGTGATATAAGGGGAATTGATTCTCATGGAGTAGCTAGACTTCATACATACTTTGATATGTTGAAACTTGGAAGAATAAATCCCAATCCAAGAATAAAAATTGTAAGAGAAAAGAAAAGTATTGCTACTGTAGATGGAGATAATGGATTAGGACTAATTGTAGGTCCAAAAGCGCATCAAATAGCCATGGATAAAGCAAAAGACTATGGATCAGGATTCATCAGTGTATCAAACACAAATCATTACGGATCAGCAGGTTACTATAGTGAAAAATCATTAGAAAACAATCAAATCAGCTGGTCTATGACTAATTCTACAAAATTAGTAGCTCCAATAAGAGGAAGAGAAAAAATGTTAGGAACTAACCCTATTGCTATAGCATTTCCTGGTCACAAAGAACCCCCTATTGTAATAGATTTAGCAACAAGTGCTGCTGCATATGGAAAAATTGAAATTGCTAATAGAAAAAATACATTAATACCTAAGGGTTGGAGCATTAATAAAGATGGAAATAATACTACTAATCCAAATGAAATGATTGAAGAAGGTTCTTTATTACCCATTGGATCATTTGAAGAAATTGGTGGACATAAAGGATATTGTCTTGCCTCAATGGTTGATATATTATGTTGTGTATTAAGTAAAGCAAATTGGGGTCCTTTTGCTCCACCTTTTGCGCTTCAACAAGAAACTCCTAAAATTAAAGTTGGAAAAGGTATCGGACATTTTTTTGGAATAATGGAAATAGATGGTTTTATTGATGTTTTAGAATTTAAAAAAGAAATTGATAAATGGATTAAAGTTTTTAGAAATACTAAACCAATAAATAATGATAAAAAAGTATTAATACCTGGAGATCCCGAAAGAATAGCTATGAAATTTAGATCAAAAAAAGGTATTCCATTAATTAAACCAGTTATAAAAGATTTAATTGATATTTCTAATAAGACAGGTATTGAGCCTCCAGACGGAATCGAACCGCCGACCTAGTGATTACAAATCACTTGCTCTACCAGCTGAGCTATGGAGGCTAATAGAATTTTGTTGGCAAATATAATTTTATTTAAAAATAAAAGAAATAACCCTTCATTTTTTTGTTAGATAATTCGAGTGTAGGAAGTGGTATCTTTATATAACTCAAAACATCAAAAATCTTATTTACAAATTTTGATTTTGTTCTTACTTTAGAAAAATCTATATCTAAGGATAGATAAAATTGTCTATACCTCTTAAAAGAAGGGATTTCTTTACCCTTATACATACTTTTATTTTCAAATTCACCTAACATACCATTTGCACCATAACCAATAGCAAGATTCAACCATTTTGGCACCTTTTTAAACTTAAATATTTTATTTGGTGAAAATGAAAACCAATATGTATATCCATTATAATCATATATAAATTGTGAAATTAAAGTCTTTTTACCTAATAAACCATTTGCTTCACTAGAGTATATTGATTTACTAAATGAAAGTTTTGGTTTTATAAGCTGCTCATTAAATATTTTTTGTTGCATTATAAAAAAAACTGATCCAAATGCATTTGCTACCATGTCAGATACTGAAAACCCCCAACCTTGATGATAAGCATCTAAAAATTCAATAGGAGTCTCTAAAATTAAACCCTGAAAACCTCCAAAATAAAGAGCTTTTTTTTCAGAAAAATTAAATTTTTTAAGAATAGAATAACCTACATTACTCTCCAAATATGAAACATAAAAATGACCTAATTTATCTACCTGATTCCAACCTTTAAAATCGTTATAAAAATGAAAAGGAACTCTTTTTTTATCATGATACCACTCATGTTTTAAATACAAAATAGCCCCAGATAACACAACACCCTCAGCAGCTAAAAATTTATAAAAATTTTTATCAACTTTAGTTCGTAAAGTATCCTGTGAAAAAAGATTAAAACTAAATACACATAAGAGTATAATTACTAAAAATCTTCTCAAAACAATTTCTTTAATTCATCAAGATCTATATTACCACCACAGAGGACAATAATAGAAGTAGCATTTTTTTTTATATTAAGTTTATTTTTTAAAATAGGAACAAAACAAGCAGATGCAGCCGCTTCTGGAATTACTTTTAACCTCTCAATTATTACTCTCATAGACTCTATCATCTCATTTTCAGAGACATTAATTATTTCATCAACATATTTTTTAACAAATTCAAAAGTCAAATTACCAGCAAATGGAGCTGCTAATCCATCAGCAAGTGTT
>JAYZHG010000115.1:0-19813 GCA_036166735.1 Bacteroidota bacterium
AATGTAGATTTTAGACAGAGTACAGATCTTGTGCAAAGATTAAGAAAAAAAGATGTCTACATGGAAACAATTGTTATAGTTGATGATACTCATCATTTTATGATGTTCAAAAATCAGATGAAAGTAAACAAATCTACTGCTGACTTTTTAATTAGACTTTCTAAAGGTCTAATTAATTGATTTTATTGGATCATCTCTAACAGTTATTATATCTGAAAATACTTCTTGATTCTCTAGGGTTATGGTGATTTTATATTTGCCTGGAGATATATTAAAATTGTTGTAAATTTTATCACCGAATATTTTTTCTCCTCCAGCATACATCCCGTACTTATCTAAAAGATCTTTTCTTAGTAAATTTATTTCTCTGAAAGAGTTTTTGTTATTAAAATCAAATTTTTCAAGGTTTTTTTTATCAGTTGCAATGTTTTGTAGAAGTTTTACTAAATCTATAAATTTTAATTTATAGTTATTAAACTCATTTTCATTTCTTTCAAGAGTAAAAGGCCAAATAAATCTATTAATTCCTTTAATCATATTTATTTCTTTAGAATAAAAATTTGTCTCAGCCAAATTACTTATAGATATTTCACCTTTTTGGTTTGAATTGCTAAAAAAATTAATAATTGCACCATATGGTGGGTTTTTACCTCTAAATTCAAAATAAGGTTGTTTTCTTCCAGTATTTATTCTAATCCATTGGGTAGATTGTCTTGTATCAAACAATTTATTTTTATTATCTGCAGTTAAGTTTCTAAGCGGGTTTATATCATCTAGAATCCATATGCTTCTTCCATGTGTTCCTGCAATTAAGTCACCATCTCTTGGGTGAATTATTAAGTCATGTATAGCTACAGTTGGAAGTTGGGAACCTAATTTTTCCCATGATAATCCTTTATCGTAAGAAAAATATACTGATTCTTCGGTACCTACAAAAAGTAAGTTTGGATTTATTGGATCTTCTTTAATCACATAAACTGAGTAATCTTTTGGGAGATTT
Source organism: Bacteroidota bacterium (assembly GCA_036166735.1). Classification (GTDB taxonomy): domain Bacteria; phylum Bacteroidota; class Bacteroidia; order Cytophagales; family MED-G16; genus JAPYTU01. Next base: position 1,001 of record JAYZHG010000115.1, read on the forward strand.
GAAGTTATATTGTTCCATGTTTCTCCATAGTTTTCAGTAACATAAACATAGGGGCTATTATCATCAAATCTATGATTATCAAAGGTAACATATGCTCTTCCTTTTGCATGTTTAGATGCTTCGATTCTACTAACCCATATTTTTTTAGGTATTTTTTTGATATTAAGTTTTACGTTTTTCCAATTTTCTCCATTATTTTTAGTTAATTGAACATTTCCATCATCTGTTCCAGCCCATATTATTGTAGTATCAATAGGAGTATCACTTATTGTAATAATTGTAAAATGATTTTCTCCTCCAGTATTACTGTTAGTTAGACCTCCACCATTAGAAGTATTTCTTAATTTTTTGTCATTAGTAGTTAAGTCAGGACTTATGATATTCCATGTATCTCCTCTATCATGTGATTGAAAAAGATAATTTGAACCAAAAAGTACTTTTTTAGAATTATGAGAAGATATAATAAATGGACTACTCCAGTTAAATCTAAATTGTGGAGGAAGTAGAGTGCGATCAGGTCTTTCACGAAAAAACCAATGCTCACCAGGATCTATAGTGTATCTATTTCTTGTTTCATCATAGTCATAATCAACAAATTCATTAAAATTTTTTATTGTCTCAGGAGTAGGTGTTATAAAAGTATATTCTCTAGTTTCAATATTTTGTCTAGCAACAAATCCAACATGGTTAACGGTATATACAGTTTTCCAGTTATTTGGATCAATTTGAGTATGAAAACCATCGCCCTCAGCAATCCATGTACTATGCATATTTAGTATTCCTCTATATTCTCTGCTATTACTCGGTGTCATCCATAATCCATTATCTTGAAGTCCTCCTCCAACATAATATGGATCTCTCATATCAACTCCTATAGCATAATATTGTCCAATAGCCATATTATTATGTGAAAGCCATGTATTTCCTCCATCAATAGATAGTCGTGAACCTTGGTCAGTAGCTAAGTACATAATTTTATTATCATAAGGAGCAATCCACATGTCATGATCGTCACCTCCATCTGTTCTCCATCTTCTAGATGAAAATGTTTTTCCTCCATCATTTGAAATCATAAAACCTCTAGAGACGACATAAATGTTATCAGGATCTATTGGATCAATTTCTATTTGACCATGGTAAAAAGGTCTTACTGCATGTTTAAGTAAAAAATTCCATGATTCACCTTTATCATATGAAATATAAACTCCAGTACCAGGTTCATTTTCTGGTAAATTTTCATCTGCCTCATATGCCATAACCATAATATCTGGGTTATTTAAGTGAATAGATATGTCAATCATTCCACTACTACCTTTTGCAAGACCTTTGGTTATTTTTTTCCAAGATTTTCCTCCATCAATTGATTTGTATAACCCACCATTTTCTCCTCCACTAATAAAACTTGCTGGTTGTCTCAGTCTATGATAAAAACCAGCAAACATTATATTTGGATTCTTTGGATGAATTACTATTTCAGTACATCCAGTTTTATTGTCTGATGGTAATCCTCCACTTACTTTTTCCCAAGATTTTCCTCCATTTATAGTTTTAAAAAGACCTCTTTCACCAGTGTAACCCCATAAATGACCTACCGCTGCTGCAAATACAACATCAGAATTATTAGGGTGAATTTCTATTTCTGCAATTTGGTGTGTAGATTCTAATCCCATATTTATAAAAGATTGTCCTCCATCAATAGATTTATAAATTCCATCGCCGTATGCGCTTGAATTTCTATTAGCAGATTCTCCAGTTCCTACCCATATAATATCTAAATTATTTTGATCAAATTTTATAGAACCTATTGACCCAGCTCCGTATTTATCAAATATACTTTCCCAAGTTGTACCAGCATTTTCTGATTTAAACACTCCTCCGGATGCGGATGCTATAAGAACTTTTCTATAGTCAGAATTACTTGCATCTATCGCAGCAATTCTACCCATCATATTTGCAGGTCCTATGTTTCTCCATTTTAAATTATTTGTTATTTGATCAGTTGTCTGACCTTTAATGTTTATTGAAAACAGAAAAAACAGAAAAAATATATTTTTTAAAAATTTCATCTATTTATGATTCATATGACCATTTTCCTCCAACCATAGTTCTTTGAATAGGAATATTAATAATGGTCATTGGATCTACTATTGTAGGATTTTTATCTAAAATTACTAAATCAGCTAATTTTCCAACCTCTAAGGATCCTTTAATATTTTCTTCAAAAGATGCATAAGCACCATTAATTGTTCCAACTTTAATAGCTTCTTCAACAGAAATTTTTTGACTGGGACCCCAAATTTCCCCATTATAATCAGTTCTTGTTACACTAGATTGAATTGCCATCATTGGTTCAAATGGACCAGGTGGATAGTCAGAAGTTTGTGTGACATTGATTCCTGCATCTAGAAAACTTTTTACAGCAAACATATTTTCTAATCTATCTTTTCCGTATTCTTTCATTTTTTCTCCATGCCAATAAACATAAGTTGAGAATGGTGTAGGAATAGCATTTAGTGCTTTAATTCTTTTTATTAATTTATCGTTTATAACAGTACAGTGCTCGAGTCTAAATCTAGGATCTTTTTTATAATTTTCTTTTTGTAATCTTTCATATACATTCAGGGCTATATCAATTCCAATATCTCCATTTGCATGAATTCCAATTTGCCAATCTTCTTTGTGTGCTTTTATAGCTTGTTTATAAAGTTGTTCTTCGGTATTCACTATAATACCATAATCATTAGGTCTACCTATGTATGGTTCAGATAATCTAGCTGTTCTCTCTGAAATAGATCCATCACAGGCAAGTTTTAATGCACCAACTTTTACCCATTTATCACCATAACCAGTTTTTTTACCAGATTGATTAATTTCATCAAAAGCATATCCTCTTATCATACAGTAAATTCTAGTTCTTAATTCTCCATTATCATGTGCATCCTTGTAACTCTGTAAAGATCTAGAACCAGTTCCAGCATCTGTTACTGAAGTTATTCCAGTCTTTGACATCATTTCAGAAATAACTTTTGCTCCTTCTTGATAGTCAGCTCTTGTAAATTCATTAGGTATAAGATTTTCAACAGCGTATGTAGCCCTTTCAAGCAATCTTCCTGTTAATTCTCCTGATATTGGATCTTTTTCAATATGTCCACCATCAGGGTTAGAGGTATTTTTATCTATTTTAGCAAGAGATAAAGCAAGTGAATTTACATATCCTGTATGACCTCCTCGGTGACTTATATATACGGGATGATTAGGAGATACTTTATCCAAATCTTTATTATTTATAAATCTTTTTTCTTTTGTTTTAGTGTCATCATATTTAAATCCTGAAACCCATTCACCTGTAGGTGTAATTTTTGTTCTTTCATAAATTGCACTTTTTATTTCTTCTATTGATCTTAAATCACAGTCTACATTTCTAAGGTGTGATCTTCCGGATGATGCGGGATGGGAATGTGAATCGATAAAACCTGGAGTAATTGTTTTTCCTTCAATATTAATTTTTTTTGTAAAGCCTGAAGCAAGTCTAAGAATGGAATCATTGTTACCAATAGCTACAATCTTATCATTTATTATAGCTATAGCTTCAGCTTTTGGTTGTTTTGAATTTACTGTAATAATGTTTGCATTGTATAATATAATATCGGGATTTTCTCTATAGAAAGGGATTATTGCTAATGGTCCTACTGAAGCTAGAAACTGTCTTCTACTAAGATTTTTCATTATTGAGGTATGTTTTTTTAAATATAATATTTATTTGTTGATTTTATTGAATTCGTTTTCTAATTCCTTATCTGGATACATTTTTGATACCAAATACCCTGTAAGTATTCCCAATAATAATGCTGGTGCGAGTTCAGCTATTTTATCAAAGTATATTCCTATCCAGCTTATTGTAGGCATAATGAATTTAAAAAAAAGGACACCTAAAAATCCTACTATCATTGAAGCGATAGCCCCTTTTTCAGTAAATCCTTTCCAAAATAACGAAAGAATTATTGTTGGACAAAAACTTGCTGCTATACCATGAAAACCAACAAGAACAAACCAGAATATAGTTCTTTCAGGTGTTGAAATTGCTACTAATATTGCTACTAATAAAGCAATTGAAGCCATCAAAAATGTTGTAAATCTTGAGATACCTGTTAAATTTTTTATATGAATTTTTGGATTGATTATTTTTTGATATATATCTCTAACAATTGCACTTGAAGCTAACACCAATAGTGAATCTACTGTTGACATAATTGCTGCTAGTACCACTGCCATGTAAACTCCAACAAATGCTAGTGGTAATAAATGTTCTACCATAAGTATTAAGGAATTTTGTCCATTATTTCCTAATATACTATTCACGTCTGATCCCATATCTGTAAAAAAATATCGAGCCATAATCCCTATCATTACAGCAGCTGAATCAGTTATAAGAGTAAAAAATATTGCTACCCATTTACCTTTTTCTATTTCTTGCTCACTTTTTATAGACATGAAGCGAACAAATATTTGTGGAGATCCTAAGAAGGCTAACCCAATACATAAATATCCAATGATTGTAGCTATGTTAATAGAATTAAATCCACCAGGTCCCCAGATAGAAATTAATCCTGGGTCTATGTTTGCAATACTTTGCCAAAATGGAATTTCATTATTTAAGAAAAAATATCCTATAAGTGGTAAGAAACAAAGAGCTAAAAACATTAAAGAACCTTGTATTAGATCAGACCACGCTACTGCTATAAATCCGCCAAATATTACATAAAAAAGAACAATGGTGTACCCTGCTACTGCTCCTAGAAAATAATTCCAATTTAGGAATGCTTCAAAAGCTGAACCAGTGGCATCTATTTGAGCACTAACATATATTATTATAAAAAATGATAAAAAAATAGAGGATAATATTCTTAGGTAGTTTGATTTAGAGTTAAAACGACTGACTAAATAGTCTGGAATAGTGATAGATTGAAACTGATCAGTAATTCTTTTGAATTTTTTTGCCATAAATATCCATGCAATGGATACTCCTAATACTTCTCCTAATACAACCCAAAAGGCACTTATTCCTGCTATAGCACCTAAACCTGTTAATCCTAATAATAACCAAGCAGATTCACCAGTTGCTCTTGTAGAAAAGGCAACTACCCAATAGCCTAGTTTTTTACCTCCAACATAATAATCTTTTATGTCTTTGATTTTTTTTGACGACCACCAGCCTATGTAAAATAAAATCCCAAAATAGATTAATAATATTAAGAGCTTTATTTCCATATTATGATTAATAACAGAATTCATCAGCAATGGATATTGCTTGGGAAATAATTTCTATTCCTTCTTCTATTTCTTCTTTTTTTGCTATTAAAGGGGGAGCAACAAATATGAAATTCCATTTGGAATAAGTAAACATTCCAAGTTCTCTTAATTTTGCTGTTACCTTATTCATTATTTTCATTTCTGATGGATCAGCATTAAAAGGAGCCATTGGCTCTTTTGTTTTTCTGTTTTTTACAAGTTCCAAACATCCTAACATTCCAGTATTCCTCCAGTCTCCTATTGATGGATGTTTTTCAATAAGCTTACCCATTAATTCATCAGTATATTTTCCAATTTTTACTGTATTTTCAATTAAGTTTTCTTTTTCATAAATGTCAATTACTGCTAATGCTGCAGCACAAGCAACTGAATGAGAAGAGTAGGTGAGACCAAGAGGAAGAGCTTTATGGTTAAAAGTATTTACTATTTCATCTGAAACAATAATTCCACCCAAAGGAATATATCCTGAAGTAATTCCTTTTGCTATACTTATAATGTCTGGCTTAATATTATGATGTTCATATCCAAACCATTTCCCAGTTCGACAAAATCCACTCATTACTTCATCTATTATTAAAAGAATGTCATATTTTTTACATAGTGTATCAACTTTTTTTAAATATAATGGAGGATATTTAATACATCCAGATGAACCTGACTCTCCCTCCATTAGAATAGCAGCAATATTTTTTGGTCCTTCATATAGAATGGTTTTTTCTAAATTATTTATTGCCCTTTCTCCACATTCCTCGGGACTTGATGAATACCATGGACATCTGTAGTAATAGGGATTTTCAACATGAATACAATTTGGAACTTGTTGACTATCAACTTCATTTTTTCTTGGATCACCTCCTGCAGTTATTGCACCAATTGTAGCTCCATGATAAGACCTGTAATGTGTTATTATTTTATGTTTATTAGAATATAATCTTGCAAGAATAATAGCATTTTCATTTGATTCAGCACCGCCTAAAGTAAAAAAAGTTTTATTTAAATTATTTGGTGTAATTTCAGCTAATTTTTTTCCAAGACGTCCTCTTGAGTCAGTAGTAAATGGTGGACAAACGTAACTTAAATTTTCCATCTGTCTTCTTACTGCTTCAGTAACTTCTTCTCTCCCATGACCAACATTTACATTCATTAGTTGAGATGAAAAGTCTATGTATTTTTTTCCTTTTTCATCATATAGATATACACCTTTAGCTTTTTCAACATGTATTGGATCCAAACCTTTCTGGTTTGACCATGCGAAAATTGTATGATCAATGCTTAATTGTTTTGAATTTGTATACATTTAATTTTGTTAATAGTTGTTAACTCAATATAATTATTTTATACTATTAAATTTAATGGCATGAAACAATTTGAAAAAAATTCAATATAAATTTCTAGCTATTTTAAAAATATTCATTAGATGAAAGATATAAGATTAGGAATTGTTGGTTTGGGTAGATTAGGTTCTATTCATGCTGACAATATCTTGAATAAGATGAAAGGAGGAAAATTAATCGCAGCTTGTAGTTTAAATAATACTGAACTAATTCAAATTAAAAATAGAATCAATCGGATTAAATGTTACAATGATTTTAATCAAATGATAAACACATGTAAGTTAGATGGTGTAATAATAGTTTCTTCTTCGGATCAGCATTGTAAACATTCAATGATAGCATTGAATAAAGGTCTACATGTTTTTTGTGAAAAGCCATTGGGAACAAATCTAAATGAATGTTTAAAAATTAAAAAGTTGGTAAATTCTCAGAAAGATTTAATTTTTATGTTAGGATTTATGAGAAGATATGATCCTTCATATATTTATCTTAAAAAGAAAGTGGATGAAGGAATAATCGGAACGCCTATACTTTTTAGGGGTTACTCTGTTGATCCAGAATCTCTAATTTCAAATTCAATAAAATATTCTAAAAATAGTGGAGGTCAATTTCTAGATATGGCTATTCATGATATTGACTTATCTAGATGGATACTAAAAAGTGAACCAAAAACAATTTATTCACTAGGAGGGTGTTTTGCCCATCCTGAATTTTATAAATATAATGATGGTGATAATGTTGCTTCGTTAATGCAGTTTAATAATGGATGTATGGCTTTCTTTCTTGCTGGAAGAACAGCTTCTCATGGTTACAATGTGGAAACAGAAATAATAGGTACTAAAGCTACCATCAAAATTTCATCCGCACCACAAAAAAGTACTGTACAAATTCTTGACAATAAAGAAATTAGTAAAGAATGTTTTCAATCATTTCAAGAAAGATTTAAACAAGCTTTTATAAATGAAATTCAGGAATTTATTGATTGCATTATTCAGTCGAGAAAACCTGAAGTTAGAGTTGAGGATGGATTAAATGCAACTTTAATTGCTCAAAAAGCCACAGAATCTTTTAGAAAAAATAAATTGATACGTTTTTCAAAATATTATTAACTGAGTAAAATATATATCATTATTGTAAAAGAGGCAATTATGACAGATAGGATTTTGGCATATTTCCATTCCTTTAATTCTATGAAATTTTGATTTTTCATTTCTCCCTTTTTTTTATTTGGAAAAATATTAGAAATAATAAACATGGTAATCATATTTAGGATAAATTCAATTCCCCAAACATGTATAAAATGAATATCTAATTTAAAAATAAAAGTTACACTTATATAAAAAAATAATCCCACAAATAAAGAAGATTTTGCGGCAATAGAAGATATGTTTTTTGTAAAAAAACCTGCGATCATTATCGATGCTATAGGAATAAAAAATATTCCATTTAATTTTTGTAGTAATTGATAAAGACCTTCTGGTGCATTAGCTACCATGGGAGCAACAACAATTGCAAAAATGGCTAATATTATAGTAGTTAATTTTCCTACTTTTACTATTGTATTTTCACTTACGTTTTTATCGATGTGTTCTTTATAAATATCAATACTAAAAATTGTAGCTGCACTATTGAGAACACTATTGAATGTACTTAATACTGCTCCCATAATTATGGCTGCAAAAAAACCAACCAAACCTAATGGAAGTACTTTTTTAATTAGTTCGGGATAAATTATATCTTGATTTTCATATAAAGAATCTCCAAAATAGTAGTATCCTATAACTCCAGGTAAAACAATTATGAAAGGGATCATGATTTTAAGAATACCTGTAAACAACAATCCTTTTTGTGCTTCAATCAAGTTTTTAGCCCCTAAAGCTCTTTGAATAATTGTTTGATTCATACACCAAAAGTATATTTGATTAATGATCAATCCAGTAAATAATACTTCAAAAGGCATAACAGAATCACGTGTCCCTATGATATTAAATTTTTCAGGACTGTTATTATAGACTTTCATTAATCCATCTATTAAGTTGCCATCTCCGATACTGATTAATGCAATTAAAGGAATAGCACTACCACCGATTAATAGTCCATAACCATTAATTGTGTCAGAAATTGCTACTGCTTTTAAACCTCCGAAAACAGCATATATTGCACCAATAGTTCCTATGGCAATTACAGTTATCCGTAATCCTTGTGCTTTAGAAATATTAAAATTTTCTGAAATATTGAATATACTTTCTATATTAATAGCACCTGTATATAAAACTATAGGAAGGAGTGTGACAACAAATGATATTATTAAAAATAATGCAACTATTGTTCTTGTAGAATTATCAAATCTAGATTCTAAAAATTGTGGAATTGTAATGAGTCCCATTTTTAAATATTTTGGAACAAAATATAATGCAGCAAAAATTAATGCTAATGAAGAGGTAACTTCCCAAGCAATTATTATAAAACCATTTTTGTAGGAAGAGCCATTCATTCCTATGAGATGTTCAGTAGAAATATTTGTGAGTAGCATGGAACCCGCAATTACTATTCCGGTTAGGCTTCTTCCTCCTAAAAAATATCCGTCCTGAGATGATAAATTTTGTTTTTTTAGTTTATACCATGTATATATTGCAACGAAAAAAGTAAAAAAAGTAAAAGTGAATACGGTTAACATTTGTCAGGAAATTTCTCTTAGTTCTACTTTTCTATTTTCTGTATAGGATAATTTTGCTGCTAATGCTATTTTTATTGACATAATAGCATTTTTTATGCCTACTGAAGGGATATCATTATTCATTAAACAATTTATAAATTCTTTCATTTCATTTATATAAGCTTGTTTATATCTTGTAATGAAAAAATCCTTTGGAAATGGGGTTTTTATTCCTTTCCCATTTATTAGGAAAGTAGTTTTATCATTCTTTTTAGTTATTCCACACATTCCCTTAGAACCAAAAATTTCAATTCTTTGATCATATCCATATGCTGATTTTCTACTATTGTCAATAGCACAGATTATTCCATTTTCAAATTTTAGGGTTGTTAAAGCAGTATCTATATCTCCGACTTGATTAATTTTTTTATTTATTGCATTTCCTGTTGAATAAATCTCTCTTACTTTATCATTAGCCATATTGCAAGCCATATCAAAATCATGAATTGCCATATCAATAAATAATCCCCCGGAATTTTTTATATAATTAATAGAAGGAGGATTTGGATCTCTACTAGTAATTTTTATAATTTGAACTTTTCCAATTTTTCCATTACATATCATTTTTTTTACTTGCATAAAATCTGGATCAAATCTTCTGTTAAATCCAATCATGAATTTTATCTTAGTTTTATTAATAATCTTTAGTACTTTTTTAGTTTTTTCTAATGATAAATCAACAGGTTTTTCACAAAAAATATCTTTACCATGTTTTGCAGAAAATATAATCTGTTCAGAATGTAGATTTGTAGGAGAACAAATTAAAATTGCATCTATTGCTTTATCTAATACCAAATTTTTATATGATTTATAAAATTTATTTATACCATAATCTTTACAAAGTTTTTCTTTTTTTTCATCAATATCTGAAATGGCTCCAATTTCAATGGATTTAAAATGATTTGATAAATTATTAAGATGTATTTTTCCAATTCTTCCAACTCCTATTATTCCGATACAAATTTTTTTCATAGATAAAATTTACTTTATAGGTTAATAGAATATAGAAACTTTCTATTTTTTTTTGCATATTTTATTGGATTCCCCATACCTGGAATTATATCTTGTTCAACTACTATCCAGCCCTGATAGTTTATTTTTATTAATTCATTTGCAATTTTTTTAAAATTAAGATTTCCTTTATTTAGTTCACAGAAGATTCCATTTTCAATAAACTTAAAATAATCCCAATTATTTGTTGCTCCGAATTCTTTTATTTTTTTACTGTAGTCTTTAAAATGTACATGCCATATTCTTTCTCTATATTGTCTTATTGCATCGATTGGATTTCCTCCACCAAAAGAAAAATGTCCAGTATCTAAACATAATCCAATTAAATTTTCATCGGTATTTTTCATAAAAAAATCGATTTCATCTGGAGTTTCAATGTATCCACCACAATGATGGTGAAAAACAGTTTTTAAATCGTATTTTGAAAGAACTTTTTCTGCAATTTTATTAGCACCTTGTGCAAATGTTAATTTTTCTTTCTTTGATAGTTTCATATTATTGGTTATTCTTCCAGAGTTATTGGTTCTTTCTTTTATAGTGCAATTGTCATCAGATAAAACTATTAAAGAATCAGAAAATCCAGCTTTTTGCATCAGATGAGATATTTTTAATGCTTTTTTAATTCCTTTTTCGTGGTTTTCTTTTTTTGAAAGAGCGATAGGTACAAATGCTCCAACTAAATTTAGGTTTCTATTTTTTAATTCTTTTTTTAGTTTTTCAGGATTTGTAGGAAAAAAACCATAATCTCCTAATTCAGTTCCTGAATAATTAGATTCTTGAATCTCATCAAGTACTTTTTTATAGTTTGAATTATTTTTTATATCAAATTCTAAAATACCCCAAGAACAAGGTGCATTTGCAATTCTTATCATCTTTTAGTTATAAAATCTTTGATCTTTTTTTTGTTTGAGATATATTTTGTAAGCTTTATTTACAGAATTCATTTTAGAGGTTTCAGCTACTGGGACATCCCACCAAGAATATCCTTCAACTTCATGAAATCTATCGCACTGTGTATAAATTACGGTCGTTTTATTTATATTTTTAGCTTTTTTAAGAGCATTTTTAAGATCATTATAATTTTCACATTGAAAAACATGTGCACCAAGAGATTTCGCATTTTTAGCTAGATTAATTTTCACTTCTTTTTCTTTTGGTTGGTTATCTCCAAAATCATTATTTTTTTTCTCATTTCTAAAAGAAAATCTTGTTCCAAACCCTTTGCTTCCAAGTGATCTAGATAGAGATCCTATACTCTTATATCCTTGATTGTCTATTAATATAATAGTGAGTTTTAAATTTTCTTGAATCGATGTAACTATTTCTTGAGCAAGCATTAGATAACTTCCATCACCTACCATGACATAAATTTCTCTACTTGGATCAGCCATTTTAATACCTAGTCCGCCTGCGATTTCATATCCCATGCATGAATATCCATATTCTAGGTGAAATCCTTTATGATCTTTTGTTCTCCAAAGTTTATGTAAATCACCAGGTAAACTTCCTGCAGCACATACTACTACATCTTTATCATCCATAAAGTTATTAACAGCTCCTATAATTTCACCTTGGCTAAAAATTTTAGGGTTTCTATAATTATATAGTTTTGAAACTATATCATCCCATTTAAGATTTAATTTTTTTACTTCATTTGAATATTTTTTATTTACTCTATATTTTGATAATGAAATATTTAATTCTTTAAGAATTTCTCTGGCATCTCCTTGAACCATTAGACCACCATTTTTTGCGGCATCAAATTCATTGTTATTGATATTAATAAATTTTACGTTTTTATTTTGAAATGCTGTTTTTGATGATGTAGTAAAATCACTATATCTAGTTCCTATTCCAATTATTAAATCAGATTCTTTTGAAATTTTTACTGCACCAAATGTTCCGGTGACTCCAATTGCTCCTAATTGATGTGAATCATTATATTTTAATGCTCCTTTACCAGCAAAGGTTTCAGCTACGGGTATATTTGTTATATCAACGAATTTTTTTAATTCTTCTGTAGCTTCACTATAATGAATTCCACCGCCAGCAATTATTAAAGGTTTCTTACTTTTTTTAATCCATTCAATTGCTTTTTTAATAGTTTCTTTATCTGCTCTTTGTCTTTGAATTTTCCATATTTTCTTTTTAAATAGATCACATGGAAAGTTAAATGATTCACTTTGAACATCTTGAGGTAGAGAAAGCATAACCGTTCCTGTTTCTGAAGGAGATACTAATATTCTCATAACTTCAGATAAACTGGATAGCAATTGTTCAGGTCTGTTAATCCTATCCCAGTATTTTGAAATGGGTTTAAAACAATCGTTTACAGAAATATCTTGTGAAGAGTTTGATTCTAATTGTTGTAGTGCAGGAGATACATTTCTTTTAGCAAAGATATCGCCTGCAAGAAGTAAGACAGGGAGCCTATTAATAGTTGCACCAGCTGCAGCAGTCAACATATTAGTGCTTCCTGGACCAATAGATGTTGTACAAATTAATGCATTTTTTCTATTTTTCATTTTGGCATATGCTGCTGCTGAATGAACCATAGATTGCTCATTTCTAAATTGATAATATTTAAGATTTTTTTGTTCTTGAATAGCTTGACCTATTCCTGCGACATTACCATGACCTAAAATGCCAAAACAACCCGAAAAAAATTTATTTTCATTTCCATCTACATCAATATATTGGTTGTTTAAATATTGAATAATAGCTTGAGCTACTGTTAGTTTTATTTTTTTTAAACTAGAATCCTCCATTTTTTTTGATAAATTCTAAAGTTTCGTTTAGTGATGGCATAAAGTTAGCACAACCAGGCTGTAAAACAATTAATGCTCCACAAGCATTTCCCATTCTACATGATTTTATTAAATCCCATCCTTTTAAATAGCCATAAATAAAACCACTTGCAAATGCATCTCCTGCACCAAGCACATTTAATACTTTTACAGGAAATCCATTTACTTTTTTACTAGTTCCATCAGATTTATAAATTGTAACTCCTTTTTCTCCACTTTTTACAATTAACGTTTTAACCCCGTGATCTAAAATTTGATAAATTGCTTTTGAAAGATTTCCTTTAATTTTAGGAGATGAAATTTGTTGGTCCGTTATTATTACTTGATTTTTTGATTTGATATTTGTTGCAAGAATTTCTTCTTCTGTCCCCACTACTATATCTATATATGAAAGAATGGATTTTGTTATTCTTCCGAAAGAAAACATATCTTTCCATTGATCTATTCTGAAATCTAGATCATGTATTATATCTATATTATTTTTTTTTGCAATTTTTATTGCATGAAATACTGCACTTCTACTAGGTTCTTTATTAAGTGATGTCCCTGAAATTTCTAAGATTTTACATCTTTCAATTTTAAAATTATTTACTTGCTCTATATTTATCATACTATCTGCTGCGTTTTCTCTATAAAAAACAAGAGGGAATTTATCTGGAGGTTCTATTCCCAATAATACAGCACTTGTTCTAGAATTTGAGATTCTAGGAATATTTTCAGTGTTTATTTTTTCTTTATTTAAAAAATTTAAAATAAAATCACCTACTTTGTCATCACCTACTGCAGTTAAAATTTCAGATTTTAAACCTAATCTTGAAGATCCAACGGCTATATTAAGAGGTGAACCTCCCACGTAAGCATTAAACCCTTTTATGTCTTTAAAATCAGCACCTATATTTTGAGAATATAGGTCTAGCGAAGATCTTCCAATTGTTATTATATCAACTTTCTTTTTAATTTCCATTTTTAATTTACATTTACCATTGGCACTCTTGGATCTTTACCTTTCCAAGATTTGTAAATCCATTTGTGATCAGGATCATCAGAATTCGCTAAAGATTGATCGGTTCCAGCTAAAAAATTAAGATAATACACATTGTATCCATGGCCTGCAACAACTGGATGATAACCTTTTGGAATGGTTACTAAATCATTATTTTTTGCAACGACTATTTCATTTAAAGTTCTGTCAGAAGTATAAATTTGTTGAATGGCATAGCCTTGACTTTTGTCTATTTTGTAAAAATATATTTCTTCAAGTTTAGCTTCAATAAGATTATTATTTTGATCTAATGTTCTTTTATCATGTTTATGAGCTGGAAAAGAACTCCAATTTCCAGATGGAGTATAAACTTCTACTGATACTAATTTGTGACAATCAAATCCTGGTTCTATTAAAGAATTAATTTGACGAGTGGCATTGTCTCCACCTCTTATTTCTATTTTTACTTCATCTGGTTTTTTAAAATATGCTGGATGATCTTCATCAGTCTCACAGTATCCGCATCCAATATCAAGAATTTCACTTTCAGCTTTTAACTCAAAATCTGTATTTTTTGGTAAATATAAAGTATGGGCTATTCCATGAAAAACACTTTTTCTTCCATTAAATGTTTTCCAATTTCCTTTATTTGATTTAACAGAGTAGTTACCTGAAAATAAAATTATTCCATATTCGTACTCACCTGTGTTTTCTTTCCAGGATTCTCCTTTTTTCATAATTCTAGCGTTGAAGTTTAATAAATTCCAACCAGCTTTATCAACAGATAAGGATTGATATATTCCAAAATTATTTAATGGTTTATGCATCAAAGAATATTTTTTATTTTTCATAAGTATAATTGATTAGCTCATCCAATTTTTTTTGGCACTTTGATTCCATTTTGAAGTTCTTTTTTTAAGTTGTGTCCAAAAATTAATAGAGCTTTTCCCTGTTATGTCACCAACTCCAAATCTAGATTCATTCCATCCACCAAAAGAAAATGGTTCTCTTGGAACTGGAACTCCAATATTTACTCCTACCATTCCAGCACTAACTCTTTCAGTTACATAATTAGCTAGGTTTCCATCTTGCGTGTAAACTGAAGAAGCATTTCCATATTGTGAATTATTTTCAATAGCTATTGCCTCATCAATTTCATTAGTTCTCATAATGGCTAAAACTGGTCCAAAAACCTCTTCCTGAGCAATTTTCATTTCTGGTTTTACATGATCTAGTATAGTTGGTCCTACATAATAACCATTTTCTTTACCGGAAACTTTTACTCCTCTACCATCTAAAATAATTTTAGCCCCATTTTTTTCTGCTTCTTCAATATATTTTTCAATTCTAATTTTTGCTTCTTCAGAAATTACTGATCCTAAATTTTTTCCTGCCACAATAGTTTTTGCTTTATTAGCAACTTTATTTATGATAGAATCAATTTTTCCGACGCCTAACATTGCAGAGGCTGCCATACATCTTTGTCCAGCACAACCAGACATAGAAGCAATTATATCATTAGAAGCCATTTCTTCGTTTGCATCGGGTAAAACAATTAAATGATTTTTTGCTCCTCCTAATGAAAGACATCTTTTAAAATTAGAAGTGGTTCTTTGATAGACATTTTTAGCAATTTTTGTTGAACCAACAAAAGAAATTGCAGATATATCTTCATGATCGCAGATAGCTTCTACAATATTTTTGTCTCCATTAATAACATTAAATACTCCATCCGGAAGACCTGATTTTTTTAGAAGTTCTGCAATTTTTGATGCACCTACAGGAGTTTGTTCGGAAGGTTTTAGTATCATACAGTTTCCAAGTACTATTGCATTAGGAATGGTCCACATGGGAACCATTATAGGAAAATTAAATGGAGTTATTGAAGCTACTATTCCTAAAGGAACATGAGATGATCGACATTCTACACCTTTACTTACTTCTTGTATTTCATCGTGGATTATTTGTGGCATTGAGCATGCAAATTCTGTAAGTTCAATTCCTTTGAGTATTTCTGCTTTTGCCTCTTCAAAAGTTTTTCCATTCTCTTGACAGATAGAATTTGCTAAAGAAGTAATATTATTTTTTAGTTCATTTCTGAATTCATAAAAGACATCTACTCTTTCCTTTAATGTTAAGTTTGACCATTTATAAAAAGCAGCTTTTGCTGAAGAAACTGCATTATTTAATTCCTTTTTAGATGAACATGTTACTTCAGTAAGTTTTTCTCCATTTTGTGGGTTCCAAACAGGAATTGTTTTATTTGTAGAATTTTCAAATCTACCATTTATAAAATTATTTATTTTTTTAATCATTATATCTATTGTATTTTTTTAGTATTTCAATTAATCTTTCATGTGGTAATTCATAAACTCTATTTCCATTTATTCCAACCATTGTTTCTGCACTAATTAAAGCATTAAGAATAGCTTCTTCAGTTGCTTGTGCGGTTGCTAGAAAAAAAGGATTCATAAAATCATTTGGAAGAAAAGTTACAGATTTTTCAATTTCTCTATTTGCTGCATCTTTATTTGCTGTGGAGAAAGCAATAAAAATGTCGCCTGAACCATTTGAACCATACCCACCAACTCTTGAAATTCCAATCGGAACTCTTCTAGCTATTCTCTTTAATTGATTAGGAATAAAAGGAGCGTCAGTTGCTACTATTACAATTATTGATCCTAATCCTTCTCTTTTTTCTCCATAAGTTATTTCTGGTTTAAGGTCTTGAATTTCTTTTCCTACAGGTACTCCTGCAATTGTTAATTGTTTTCGATTACCATAATTTGCTTGAACCAAAACACCTAAAGTATATTCTTTTCCATTAACATTTATTTTTCTAGAAGAAGTTCCAATACCACCTTTAAAACCATGGCATATCATACCTGTACCACCTCCAACACTTCCTTCTAAAACTTTACCAGTAGAGGCAATGTCTAATGCTTCTATAGCATGTTCTTTTTTAATATGAAATCCATTAATATCATTAAGACTTCCATCATATGTTTCTGCCACTACAGGTAATGCCCAAAAAAGATCTTTAATATTGTAGAGGGTATTAAATATTTTATTTTTGTATTGCCACTCTATTACAGCATCTCTAACGACTCCAACACTATGTGTATTTGTTATCATAATTGGACCTTCTAAAAATCCTGATTCTTCCACCCATGTTGTACCTGTCATTTCACCGTTTCCATTAAGAGAATACCAACCTGCAAATACTGGATCGTATGTTTTTCCTCTTGGAAGAATTGCTGTTACTCCCGTTCTTATTGGTCCATAACCAACTTTTAAATTTCCATCTCCTTTTTTTATAGTTACATGACCAACTTCAATACCTTGTATATCTGTTATAGAATTATATTTTCCAGTAATTCCATTTAAAGGAATTCCAAGATCTCTTGCTCTTATGTGTTTAATTTGATTTGAATTATTATATAAACTATCGTTTTTAGCATTATTATTTAGGGTTAATGCCAATAATATGAAAATTGTAATAATTAGTTTCATAATTTTATTGTTATATAAAAATCATATTTTAACTTAATATAATGAGAGTTGAATCTAAAAAAGAAGAGTTTTTAAATTTTTTGTCTCATTTTATTGGATTGATTTTAAGTTTTATTGGATTGATTTATTTAATAAATCTAACTTATATGGATCCTAATAAAACTAAATTTTATGTTTCCATTGTATATGGGGGTTCACTAATTTTTATGTATTTGTGCTCATCATTATATCATTATTTTTATAATGCTAGTTTTAATAATAAACTTAGGATTGCTGATCATATCAGTATATTTATTTTAATTGCTGGTTCTTATACACCTGGTTTACTATTAAAACTTCAATTTAGTTTAGGGATAGAATTAATGTATTTAGTGTGGGGAATTGCTGTTATTGGTACTATTTATAAATATTTTTTTATTGATAAATTCGAAAAATCTTCTCTTTTTTTATACATTTTAATGGGGTGGTTAATAGTATTAGATTTTGACGCAGTTGTAGCAACTATTTCCGTAGAAGGGTTAAAATATATGATTTTTGGAGGGTTGTTTTATATGATTGGTGTTATTTTTTATTCATTAGATAGAATAAAATATAATCATGTTATTTGGCATATGTTTGTTTTGGCTGGCTCTATTAGTCATTATATGATGGTATTAACTATTATTTAATTATTTCTTACAAAATATATTCTATTATAATTAGCATCATATTTTCTATTCATAAGATCATTATAAATCTCATAAGATTCAATAATTAAGGTGTCTTCTTTTACCTGAACAAGATTATCAATTGATTCTCCATATTTAAAAAAAATTTTCATTTTATCTCCATCAAGTTTAAAATCATAAAATCTTCTATCACCATTTTTAAATATCATTTCAATGTAGTTCCATTCATTAATATATATTTCTCTATCTCCAAAATAATTACAGTGAGAAACTTGAAAACCTAGAGCATTATTTTCTAAGCAAACTCTTTCCCAGTTACCAACTAAATTTTCTATAGCTACATCTTCTGATATATTATTAACATTTAAAAAAATTAAAAAAATAAGATAGAACATTAGTAAATAATTTTTTCTTTATAATTATCTATGTTAATAAAGTTAATAGAATTCATATTTAATCTTTTTAATTTGAT
>JAYZHG010000116.1:0-2946 GCA_036166735.1 Bacteroidota bacterium
TTTCACCCACTTCTCAGCAAGAGCTTTATTAGCATCATACTGAGGATTTGAAACATTGTTACATCCATAAATAAATAAAATAGATATAACAAAAATTAATTTTCTCATTTTCTTAATAATTTGTTTAGGACACAAAATTAGTGATAAAATTCTAATTGATATTTCTTCTCCACTCCCTTTTTGAATTTTTATTAGATAGTTGTAGATTGTAAACATGAAATTTTTTTTAATATTATTACTTATACCTATAATTATTAACACAAACATTTTTTCTCAACAAAAAAATGTAGTAGCAACTACAGCAGATTATGTTAATTATAACATTGAAAAAATATACAGCAATGATAAAATTATTTGGAGTTTTGAATTTATTAATGAGAAGACAATAATTTTTACTGAAAAAAAAGGTAAAATGTATTTGTTGATCAATGGTGACATTCAAGAAATTTCTGGAGTACCTGAAATATACTTCAGGGGTCAAGGGGGTTTAATGGATATAGAACTCCATCCAAAATTTAAAGAAAACAATATGATCTTTTTATCTTTTGCTGAGAGTTCTAATGATAGTGAAGGTGGTAATACTGCAATAATGAGTGCAATCTTAGATCAAAATAAATTGATAAATTCAAAAATTTTATATAGGGGTAAAGAAAACTCAACAAAAGGTCAACATTGGGGTTCAAGATTACAATTTGATAAAGATGGCTTTCTTTATTTTACCATTGGAGATAGAGGAAATAGAGATTCAAACCCACAAGATTTAAGTCGTGATGGAGGAAAAGTCTATAGAATAAATGAAGATGGATCTATTCCAAAAGATAATCCTTTTGTTAATCAAGATAATTCAATAAATGCTATTTATTCTTATGGCCATAGAAATCCTCAAGGAATATTTTTACATCCAGAGTCTGGGATGATATGGACTAACGAACATGGACCTAAAGGTGGTGATGAAATAAATATTATTAGAAAGGGTAAAAACTATGGGTGGCCAAAAATTACTTATGGAAAAAACTATAATGGATCTATTATAACTTATCTTAAAAAATTTTATGGTATGGAGCAACCATTATATTATTGGACACCATCAATCGCACCAAGCTGTTTTGAATTTATTTCATCAAATAGATATAATGATTGGAAAGGAAGTCTTCTTGCAGGATCATTAAGCTTTGGATACTTAGAAAGATTAGTTTTAGATAATAAGAATAAAGTAGTTTATAGGGAAAAAGTTGCAGAAGATATTGGAAGAGTCAGAGATGTGATAGAAAGTCCTGATGGATATATTTATTTTTCTGTAGAAAATAAAGGTATTTTTAAGTTAATCCCTAAAAAAAACTAATTAAATCTTGAACCATACTTCTTTTTTGAATTTTTCTTAGATAGTTGTAGATTGTTCTTTTAAACAAAAATTGAAACTATGAAAAAAATAATTGTATTATCAATCTTTTTATCAACATTTTATTCTTGTAATGACTCAATTAAATATGGTTATGTAAGTATAGATGATGAAAAATCCAAAATGATTCAAGAGCTATTTAATAAAGTTAGTGAAGAAGATATTGAATACATAGAAAATATATTTTCTGATGAAATGACTTTAGTAAATTCTAATGGAGAAGAATTAAATAAAAGTGAATTTATTGCAGGAGTAAAAGACATGTTTGATTCATTTGAAAATATAACTTTTGATGAAGTAAATGGGGATGCTAATGATTCCGAAACGGAAACTAACTACTATTCTAATGGATTAGTATGGACGGCTATATGGAATAATTTTACTGCAAAGGGAAAATATACCAGAGAAGAAGTTAGTTTTCCTTTTCATATATCATACCTGTGGGAAGGTGACAAAATAATAAAAGAGGTTCAGTATTTTAATCCTGATGTTTTTGAAAATGAAAGAAATGCAAAGCTAGAGACCCAATTAGAAGAATAAATAAAATCTTACTAATTAAACTCCATTTTTTGAAATTTTCATTAAAGTTTTTAGCTTATAATTATGAGAATATTATTAATACTATTTATTTTCTTATTTAACTACACTACTTATAATCAAACAGCAAAAGAATATTATAATAGTGGTCTTAAAAAACATCAAAATGGAGACTATTATGGTGCTATTTCTGAATATACTAAATCCATTGAACTTGACCCCAATTTTTCTTATGCCTATTTCAATAGAGGTATTGCAAAAGAAATACTTAAAGATTTAAACGGTGCTTGTTCAGACTACAGAATAGCTGCCAGGATGGGCCACGCATATGCTAAAGAAATTGTTAATGACTATTGTGACTAAATAAATCTAATATTATTAGAGATATAAACTAATAACATCAACTAAATTCCACCCCGTCGCAAAAGCAAGTACTATTACTATAAAATAATCTAACCATTCAGGTATATATTTTATAACAAAAGGTCTACCAAAAAAGTACGCGATAATAACAATAAAAAGTATAGCATTATAAAATAATCCTTCATCCATATACTAAAGGTATTAAAAAAACAATTAATTGTTCAAAAACGAAACAAATCCCACTTCCATTATAGATTTTATTTGATTTTTATTATTTTATATTTTTAACTAAATATTAAAATTTATGAAAAATTTAAAAGACAAAATAATTGGATTATTTGCAATAATAGGAGTAATGGTTTTATTAATGGGAAATAATAATCTACAAAGCGAAAATGAAAGATATCAAATATCAACTACTGGTGATGGTGTTTTACGATATATATACTTACTAGATACAAGAACTGGAGAAATCTGGCGTAAAAAAGGTAATGTATGGATAGAAGAGATGCCACCTTTAAAATAACCATTAACCTTATCCTTTTTTGAGTTTTGATTTGATATCAGTAGATTGAAGTTATGAAACATAAATTTGAAAAAAAACTTTTAGATAAAGGGATAATGACATTTAGGTTTAATATAAATTA
>JAYZHG010000117.1:0-9279 GCA_036166735.1 Bacteroidota bacterium
AAACCAGTGAATCTATTGATGATGTAGTTGAACCATCATGAGTATAACAAAATGATCCATCAAGCTCTAAATTATATGTTCCATAATTAGGATCAAGAGAAGCTTGTGCTTCAAGTAAAGACCGATCTCCACCAGTACCTAAATCATCATTCACAAGAACCCCAGGTGCCGCTACACATACAGTTTCACCCTGACCAACAAATACAGTATCATTTAAAGGAATAGGTAAATAATTCTGATATATAACTTTTATATTTTTAGTTATCTTAGGACAATTAGCTTCAGGAGAATTATCGGTAACTTCATACCAAACATTAACAGTTACTGGAGTAGCTCCAACTGCCTTATTAGGTGCTGTATAGCTAAAAGTTCCATCAGGACAAATTCCAGCGAGTCCCGTAGTTGGACATATAAGAACACCCCCTTTTAAGTAATTCATTCCATCTGGTTGATCACCATCAGGGAAAATAGTATAGAGAAAATCTGATTTTGGATTATCTGAATCATTAGTTTCTACCTTTAAATCTCCTAGTCCCTTTTCTCCAGGTTCAAGTTCCAATAAAAGTTCTGTTGGATCTGGACAATCATTCACAGGAGTTATACAAAGTGTAACAACTTTAGTGTTACCTTTATTACCTTTGCTATCTACTGCATAATAAGTAAAGCTATCAGAATGTTGCTCATCTCCATTATGCGTATAGGTAAAACTTCCATCCGTATTT
This sequence comes from Bacteroidota bacterium, assembly GCA_036166735.1. Lineage (GTDB taxonomy): Bacteria > Bacteroidota > Bacteroidia > Cytophagales > MED-G16 > JAPYTU01. The sequence goes on from JAYZHG010000117.1 coordinate 723, forward strand.
ATTGATAAAGTACCAAATGAAGGATTACTTTTTTTCTTAGCCTCCAATGGTGTATCCCCCTCTGGATCTGAATCATTAGCTAAAAGACCATCAGCAGCACCTATTGTAACAGAACCACCCTCTAAAATAGTTATAGGACTTCCAGTACAACCATAAGTATCATCAACGGATTGGGGGCCATTATCATCATCTACAATATTAATAGTAACAACTGTAGCGCCAATATTATCAGCTCCACCACCTGTAACATATTCTATTTCAATTTTTAAAATATCATTAATTAGTGACCCTTCACTAGGCTCATCCAAAGCATCATCTACTACTGTCACTGTTACAGACCCTGTAGTATCTCCCATTCCTATTGTAATAAGGTCACCAGATAAAGTATAATCTCCAGTTGAAGCTGTGGTTCCAGTAGGTACTACTCTAAATTTTACTTTAACATCCTCAGGAGCAGCTTTACTTAAAAAAGCAGTTATAATAGTTTGCATATATGGAGTCCCACTTTCATATATGGAATCTGTACTTAAATGAAGATCTACTATTATCTCATCATCTACAATACTTAATTCTACTTTATTAGGATCCCCTACTATAGCATTACCTGGATTTGTTGAAGATTCGTTAATTTTAATAATAGCAAGCTCTGTGTTTTCACCAATAATATCATCCTGTCCAGTTACCGTTATTGAGGCATTTGTATTACCAGCAGGTATTTTTATGGTATCTGAACTAACTGTAAAGTCTGGAGATGTACCTATAGTTACACTCTCATGTGGGGATGTAGAAGCTGCAGCTGGATAAACTACTACAAATACATTTTCTTTTGAATCTACAGCACTTAAAGTAACAGTAAATATTGCTGTTCCACCATTTTCTGAAATAGAAGTTGGAGTAATTGATACAGTAGCAGTTTGAGAAAAAACATTAATTGAAATACTAAAAAATAATGCTATAAATAAAAAAAATGATTTTCTCATGGGCTGTGCTAAAATACAAATCATACAAATATAAATATTTCCATTACCTGGATGAATTTATTACTTATTTTTGATAACGCTAAAATTAGGTATAAAATTTTAATTTTTATTAGCTAATTGACCACAAGCAGCATTTATATCTTCTCCTCTACTTTTTCTAATACCAACATTTAAACCTCGTCTCTCTAAATACTCTATAAAAAGATTTACTTTTTCAACTGATGATTTATCATAATCTAATCCATCAACCAAATTATATTCTATCAAATTTACTTTTGAAGGAACATGTTTTGTAAAATTATATAAATCTTTAGCATCTTCTAAACCATCATTAATATCCTTTAATAAAATATACTCATAAGTAATTTTCTTTTTAATTTTTGAAAAATAATATTTTAAAGAATCTCGTAGCTCAGTAAGAGAATTTGATTCTCCTATAGGCATAATACTATTTCTTTTTTCTTCTGAAGCTGCATGTAAAGACAAAGCCAAATTTACTTTAAGCCCATCATCAGCAATTTTTTTTATCATTTTAGATATTCCAGATGTAGATAATGTTATTCTTCTTGAAGACATATTCAATCCATCTTCAGATGTTAGATAATGTATTGCACGCACAACATTCTTATAATTAAGAAGAGGCTCTCCCATACCCATAAAAACAATGTTAGAAAGAGATGTATCATATTTTTCAATTGCCTGATTAGCAATTAAAACAACTTGATCATAAATTTCAGCAGAAGAAAGATTTCGAATTCTATCAATTTTTCCAGTAGCACAAAATACACAACTCAAAGAACATCCTACTTGTGAAGAGATACATGCAGTCATTCTTTTATTTTGCGGTATTAAAACACCCTCAACCAAATTTTTATCGTGTAATAAAAAACGAGATTTTATAGTTCCATCACTACTCTCTTCAACTAAATCAGTTGAAATAGAATTTATAATAAATTTTTTGTTAAACAATTCTCTATTAGATAAAGATAAATTTGTCATATCATCAAAAGAAATACAAGACTTTTTCCATAGCCAAGAGTATACCTGAGAAGAAACATATTTTTGCAATCCATTAGAAATACAATAATCTTGGATTTCTTCTAAAGAAATTTCTCTAATATCTTTTTTCAAAACCATAAAATTTTATAAGCACAAAGATATTAAAACCTTATATTTAAAAAATTTATGTTATAACGAATAATGGTATTAAAAAAGATAATTAGTAAAACTGGAAAAATAAGTTCCTGGTTTTCACTAGCATTAGTCTTATTAATTTCTACTGATGTATTATTAAGATATGTATTTAATTTTTCTACTGCAGCACTTTATGAAATGGAGTGGCATCTTTTTGCAATTATATTTTTATTAGCATCCCCTTATACTCTTCAAAAAAATAAACATGTTAGAGTAGACGTATTTTATAATAATTTTTCAAAAAGAAAAAAAAATATTATTGATTTAATAGGCAACATAATCTTTCTTATACCATTTTCATTTATAATATTCTACACTTCTCTACCATTTGTTGCAGATTCTTATTCGATTTTGGAATCTAGTCCAGATCCTGGTGGATTACCTTACAGGTTTATAATTAAATCTATAATTCCAATTGCTTTTTTTCTCTTAATGATTCAGGGAATACTAAATGCTATTAAAAATTATAATAATATAAAAATCAAGAAATGATAGAATATATTCCTCTAATTTTATTTGCTCTAATTTTTATACTTATCCTATTTGGATACCCCGTAGCTCTGGTACTAGGAGGGATTTCAGTTATATCTGGACTGCTTTTTTTTGATATTGACTTTTTTTATTTAGTATCACTAAGAATTTTTGGGATAATGAACAACTTTGTTCTTCTTGCTGTTCCTCTTTTTATTTTTATGGGCATGACACTTGAAAGATCAGGAATAGCTGAAAAACTTCTCGAAACTATGGCCATATTATTTGGTAAGATTAAAGGTGGATTAGCATACTCAGTAATCATTGTAGGTGGAATGCTTGCCGCATCTACCGGTATTGTAGGTGCAACTGTTGTTACAATGGGACTTATAAGCTTACCGACCATGATAAAAAGAGGATACAATACAAAATTGGCAACAGGAGTAATTGCATCATCAGGAACTTTAGGACAAATTATTCCTCCTTCTGTTGTTCTTGTTCTTCTTGGTAGTGTGTTAAATATCTCTGTTGGCGATTTGTTCACATCGGCTCTATTGCCGGGGCTAACACTTGTTATTCTTTATCTGATTTACGTATTAATAATTTCAATTATTTATCCAGAATACGCTCCAAGTATGCCTAATAAATTAATAAAAAAATTTAAAAACGAAACTGGAACTGTTGAAATAATTAAAGCTTTTATTCTCCCTTTTGTACTAATTTTTGCTGTACTAGGTTCAATTTTTGCTGGAATAGCATCTCCAACTGAAGCTGCAGGAATAGGAGCATTAGGAGCATTGATTTTAAGTTACTTTCAAGCAAATATGAATCTTAAAAAACTAAAAATTATTATGAAAGAAACAACCAGTTTAACTTCCATAGTATTTATGATATTAATTGGAGCAACATCTTTCTCTCTGATTTTCAGAGGTCTTGAAGGTGATAAAATATTAATTGATATAATTACTCAAGCAAATTTAACACCAGAACTTTTTATTATATTAATATTATTTATTGTTTTTATAGCTGGATTTTTTATAGATTTTATTGAAATAATATTTATAATAGTTCCTGTCATAACTCCTATTTTAATAGCATTAAATATTGATTTAATTTGGATAGGAATTTTGCTCGCAATTAACCTACAAACATCTTTTTTAACTCCACCTTTTGGATTTTCATTATTTTATTTAAAAAGTGTCGCACCAAAAGAAATAAGAACAAAAGACATTTATTATGGAATTATTCCTTTTGTAATTATTCAATTGTTGTTTTTAATCTTCTTATTTTATAATCCCAATTATATCTATATAGTACCAAAAATTCTTAATAATTAAAGATTATAATAAATCCTATCACCAACATTAGCCCAATCTTTAAAAGAAATTCTAAACTTTTCATAAGCATCATAAATTTTTCTGCTTTTTGGATCATTTTCAATTAACTCATTAATAACCTCCTGAGATTTCTCCTTAAAAGATGCTAGTACATCTTTAGGAAATTCTCTAAGTTCTACATTTTCTTCTTTAATTAATTTGTTAAGGTATGTGCTATTCTTAGAATCAAACTCACAGTGCATCCACATATTCAATGATTCTATACCTTTAACAACAATTTCTTGAAGATCAGAAGGTAACTGATAAAATTTTTCTTTATTTACAGTTATCTCTAACACTCCTCCAGGTTCATGCCATCCTGGATAATAGTAATATTTTGCAACCTGATAAAACCCCATTAAGTAATCATGATACGGACCAATCCATTCTGTAGCATCTATTACTCCTCTTTCAAGATTAGTATAAATTTCACCCCCCGCAACTGTTACAGCTGTTCCACCAGACTTTGAAAGAACCTTTCCACCAAAACCAGGAATCCTCATTTTTAATCCCTTTAAATCAGAAATAGAATTAATTTCTTTATTAAACCAACCCCCCATTTGAATACTTGTATTTCCTCCAGCAAAGGGTAATAATCCAAATGGTTCATAAATTTCTTTATATAACTCATGTCCACCTCCAGAAATTATCCACGAGTTCATCTGTTTAGAATTCATACCAAAAGGAACCGATGAAAAAAATTGAGCCGCGGGAATTTTTCCAGCCCAATAGTAAGATGCTCCACTTCCCATTTCAACAGCCCCATTACTTACAGCATCAAAACATTCTAAACTCGGAACTAATTCACCACCACCATAAACCTTAATATCTAGCCTTCCACCCGACATTTTATATATCCATTTAGAAAGAAGATTACAACCTTCTCCTAGAACTGGCATATTAGGTGACCATGTAGTTGTCATTTTCCATTTATATTTTTTGTTAAAATTGATATTAGTTTCCTTATAATTATTATTAATTTTTTTATTTGAACATGATGGCAATACCATAGTTCCCGATAGGGCAACAAATGATTTTGCAATAAATTTTCTTCTATTTGTTTTCTTAGATTTCATAAAAGTTAATGGCTATTTTAAGGTAAATTAAAAAAAATATTTGTTTGACAAAATTAAACATTAAATTGCCCTCTTCTCAAATGAATAAAAAAAATTATAGTCTACTTTTTATTTTTATAACAATATTTATTGATATAACCGGTCTTGGTATCATTATCCCTGTAATACCAACACTAATCACAGATTTAATAGATGGAACAATTAGTGAAGCAGCAAAATATAGTGGTTGGTTAATGTTTTCATATGCCATTCTTCAATTTCTTTTTGCTCCAGTTTTAGGAGGTTTAAGTGATCAATACGGAAGAAGATCTATAATTCTATTATCATTACTTGGTTTTGGAATAAACTATATAGTAATGGCAATAGCTCCAACAATAACATGGCTATTTATAGGAAGAATTTTTCAAGGTATAATGGGAGCTAGCATGACAACAGCAGCAGCTTACGTCGCAGATATAAGCACACCTAAAAAAAAGGCTCAAAATTTTGGATTAATTGGAGCTGCTTTCGGATTAGGATTTATATTAGGACCTGTAATAGGAGGTTTTTTAGGTCAATATGGCCCAAAGGTTCCATTCATTGCTGCAGCTATTTTTACATTAGTAAATCTAATTTATGGATACTTCATTTTACCAGAATCTTTATCAATAGAAAACAGAAGAAAATTTGATATTAAAAGAGCAAATCCAATTGGAACATTATTATCTTTAAAAAGGTATCCCATAATTTCAGGTTTACTCGTGTGTATTGTTTTATTTAATATTTCTGCACATGCCACCCAAAGCACATGGACTTTCTTTACTATTGAACAATTTAATTGGAATGAAAAATGGGTAGGATATTCTTTAGGTTTTGTCGGTCTTATGGCGGCAATTGTTCAAGGGGGATTAATAAGAATTATTATTCCAAAAATTGGAAATATTAAAAGTGTTTATTTTGGCATGGTATTTTATATCATTGGATTAACATTATTTGCATTTGCAAATCAAAGCTGGATGATGTTTGCTATTGTCATACCATTCTCTTTAGGTGGAATAACAGGACCAGCCCTTCAAGGAATAATGACAAATAAAATTCCCCATGATGAACAAGGAGAATTTCAGGGTGGAATGACAAGTCTTGTTAGTCTTACAGCAATTATTGGACCATTACTCATGACCAATCTATTCTCATATTTCACTAGTAAAGAAACAAATATATATTTTCCAGGTGCACCCTTTATACTTGCAGCAATTTTATCATTTATTGGATTATTGATTGCTTATAATTTTTTATCCAGAAAAAATATCTTTGATTAAAGATTTAACCAATAATTAATTTTGAAAGCAAATGATCTATTTTTGACGTTCATAAATAGAGGATTTTTAGCATAATAATTATCAGTATACACTAAAAAAATATCTGATAATGGCTGAAATCTCCATTGAAATCTTGCATTAATATTAATATTATCAATCTGATTGTTATACTGTAAGTATGTACTAAAAAACAAATCTTTGGAAAAACTTACATTTATTTTTGAACTTAAAGTAAAAAACTCAGCACTAGAATAAGGCTGTGGAAAATTAAGATTATTATATTGAGAACTCAGCGAGACATTAAAATACGGAGGGATTTTATAGCTTACTGATCCTCCAATAGTTGATATATCTCCATTAAAAAATTCTCCAAATTTTCCATTTAAACTAAAATAAAATTCTTTTCTTTGATTGGATCTAAACCAAAAAGTATAATTAGAATAATTATAATCAGATAAAGTTGGTAAAGGTTCTCCTCCGGATCTTGAAGGATCAAAATCATATAATAATAAAGTATATTTTATATTAGACTTTAATGTCAAACTTGCATCTGAATTAAATGTAATGTTATAATCTAAATCAATATCATAGTCAGTAATTCCATTTGCGTCATTACTATAAAATTCATAATCAATACCTGGTCCATGTCTATTTAGCGAATTGTTTTTTGGATAAAATTTATACTGAAATGAAGGACTAAAAAAGATAAAATCTCTCCTTGGAACAAAACCCACTTCAGGATTATAATTTTCACCAACACCATAAAAATATGAATTTGCCTCAATATTTGGTGAATCATATGAAAAATTTATCCCATATGCGTTAGCCTCATTAGGATTTTCCTTTTCTAATGATTGATGATAAAACCATTCAGTCTTCCATTTTGTATCTTTACTTTGAAGTTTAGTTTCAAATCCAAAAACTCTATTGTAGTGATTGGGATCAATACTATATTCTTTATCATCAGAGTTAAAAAGTGCTTGTTTATTTACAATAAAAGCAGAAATTTTTGAATTTGATAATATTTTTTTTTCAAGTACTGCCATACCATAATTAAATGATGGAATACCACTAGAAGATAATTGTGCTGTCTGCATATTTAAAACTCCTATTCTCAAACTTTCATTTATCTTACCAGATAATTTTGCTCCATAAATTATAGGATTTTGAACATATTGACTAGTTGTTGTATCTTTTGCTATACCAATTCTTCTAGTAAACATTGGTCTCGAAGCTCGAGATCCAAAATTTGTAAATAAATCAGCATTATCTATAAAAAATTCCCTTTTTTCAGGATAGAATAATTCAAATCTAGTAAGATTGGTCCGTTGTTCGTCTACCTCAACTTGTGAAAAATCAGGATTAAAGGTTAAATCTAAATTTATTGATGAACTTAAAGCCAACTTCATATCCAAACCAAGATCCAAATCAAATTCTTTTGAAGTTGGCTCTATTTTGTTACTAATCCCTGAGCTAGAAATATAGGGTATCATAACCAAACTTCTTGAAGACTTTTCTAAAGGAAATTCAAATTCTAAAGTTCCTGTCATAGATAAATTTGCCGGAGAAAAACCGCTAGGAATTGAGGTCCAAACAGACCTTTCCATAACTTTACTATTGCCCCTATAAACTTGCAAATTCCAAGTTTTTGATCCAGGCTTATATCTTATGGAATTGAATGGTATTTTAAATTCACAAATCCAATAACCATCATGAACTTTTGCTCCTGAATACCACTTTGTATTCCAGTTTATATTAAACCAGCTTATACCACCTCTTCCTCCTCCTCCAGAATGGGAATAAGATCCTTCTCCACCATCTGAAATTAAAGCCTCTCTTTGAATACCATAAGGAGACATCCCAAAATTATAGGCATTTGACTGATCCTTAAATGTATCAAAAGTAAAAGCTATATAATCAGTTGACCCACCCCAAAAATCTCTTTTTAAATCACCGACAATAAATTTTTTTTCAGGTATATCTTCCATTTTAGCTGCCAAATACAAATATTTATCATCATAAGCTATTCTAAATTCAGAATCTAAAATAGCACTTATAGAGTCTCTAGGACTATACTGAAAAAAATTAGATTTTATTTCTGCATCCTTCCAAAAAGATTCATTTAATTCTCCATCTAATTTTATTTCCTCATTAATTTTTTT
>JAYZHG010000118.1:0-6664 GCA_036166735.1 Bacteroidota bacterium
TATGATTAAAATTTTAAAAAATTTTGTTTATATACTTACAACTCTTTTTATAGTTATTATAGTTATTTTTTCTTTTAAAAAGAATTTAAGCCCTATAAAAGACATTGTTATTAATTCAGAAAATAAGTTTTTAGATAGATTTCAAATTGAAAGTTTAATAACTGAAAAAATGGATAAGGATTCAATAATTAAAAATGTAAATATTATTGAAAAAAATATACTAGCAAATCCTTTTGTTAAGGAAATAAAACTTTATCAAGATTTAAGTAATAAATTAATTGTTGACTTGGTTCAATATCAACCTATAGCAAGATTAGTTTCTGAAAATAAGAAAGATTTATATATTGATTTACATGGAAATATTTTTCCTACATCAACTAAATTTTCAGAAAGGGTTATATTAATTCATATAGCTGATAATATAAATTTTGATTTTAAAAATATAAATAGTACTGATTATGGTAAAAAGATATTTACTATGATAAATTATATCATTAATGATACTTTTTTAAGTAAAATCATTTCTGAAATAGATATAAATTATAATAAAAATATTATTATTTATCCTCAAGTATCAAAACAAAAAATTATTTTTGGATATCCTGAACAAATAGATGTTAAGTTTGATAAATTGATGTTATTTTATAAAAAAATTTTACCTGCAAAAGGTTGGAATACTTATAAAACTGTTAATTTAAAATTTAAAAATCAGATAATTTGTGATAAAAAGGCATAGTAATGAATATGAAACCAAATAAAAAAAAATACTTTGTTGGCTTAGATATTGGTACTTCTAAAATTTGTGTTTTAATTGCTGAAAATATTAATAATGAAAAATTAAAAATTATTGGATTTGGTGAAACTGAATCGGAAGGTGTTGCTGAAGGGATGATACAAAATTTAATTAAGGCTACTACAAAAATAAAAGAAGCAATTTCAATTGCTTCTGAATCAGCTTCTCTTCCTATTGAATATATTAATGTTGGTATTGCTGGTAAACATATTAAGAGTTTTAGCACTCATCACTCAATTAATATACAGAGCAATAAAAATGAGCCAGTTGAAATTTTAAGAAATCATGTTAATGAATTACAAAAAAGATCTAAAATGGCAGTCATTCCTACTAATCATAAAATAATTCATAGTATGCATCAAAAATTTACAATTGATGAAGATCATGAATCAGTAGAACCTGTAGGTGAAGTTGGGAAAAAATTAGAAGCAGATTTCCATATTATTAGCGCAAATAAAGTTGACATTGGAATAATGGAAAAATGTATTTTAAGAGCTAATGTAAAATGCAAGAATTTAATTCTGGAACCTATAGCATCAAGTTTAGCATTATTAAATGATATGGATAAAGAAGATGGAATTTGTCTAGTAGATATTGGAGGTGGAACTACTGATATTTCTATATTTCATGATAGTATTATTAGGCATACTGCAGTTATTCCACTTGGTGGTGACATTGTTACACAAGATATTAAAGAAGGTTTGGGATTACCAAGACACCATGCTGAAGCTTTAAAAATAAAATTTGGTAAAGCTTTGTATGTTAATAGACCTATAAAAGAATATGTAAAAATAAAGGGAAAGGGACAAAGAGAAGATAAAAAAATATTATTAGATAATTTATATAAAATTATTGAGGCAAGGATGGAAGAAATATTTGAAAAAGTACACCAAGAAATTTTAAATAGTGGAATGAGCGAAAAATTATCAGCAGGTATTGTAATAACTGGAGGAGGATCACAATTGATGAATTTAAAACAACAAGTTAAATATATTACAGGTCTAGATGTGAGGAAAGGTTATCCGAGTTCTTTTTTAGCAAAATCTGATCTGGTAAATTTAGAATATCCTAAATATTCAACTGCTGTTGGACTATTATTATGGGATTTTGCAAATAATTTAAATCCTATTAAAGAAAAAGATAATTATAAGTCTCTTAATTTACCTAAAGCTAGTCGATTTGGAAAAATGGTTACTGAAAAAATAAAGGGGTTATTAAAAGATGATGATTTGACAGAATTTAGAAATGATAATATTTAATTATGGCTTTTGAATTTGAAATACCTTCACATCACAGATCAATAATTAAAGTTATTGGTGTAGGAGGAGGAGGAAGTAATGCCGTAAATTATATGCATTCAATTGGAATTACAAATGTTGAATTTATAGTATGTAACACAGACATTCAAGCATTACATTCAAGTACAGTTAAAAATCAGTTACAAATCGGCATAGAATTAACTAAAGGTTTAGGTGCTGGATCAGATCCTTCTAAAGGTAGAGATGCTGCTCAAGAAAGTAGTCATCAAATAAGAGAATTATTAAGAAGTGATGATACAAAAATGTTGTTTATTACTGCTGGAATGGGAGGGGGTACAGGGACAGGTGCTGCTCCAATTATAGCTAAAATTGCTAAAGAACTTGATATTCTTACTGTAGGTATTGTTACTGTTCCATTTAATTTTGAAGGGAAAGCAAAAATGCAAAAAGCTTTAGATGGAATTGATCAACTTAAGAAAAATTGTGATAGTGTTATTACAATATTGAATGAAAAACTGATTGAAATTTATGGTAATTTAAGTCAAAGTAAAGCATTTGAAAAAGCTGATAATATTATAGCTACTGGAGCTAAATGTATTGCAGAAATAGTTACAGTTCCAGGTAAGATTAATGTTGATTTTGAAGATGTTAAAACTGTCATGAAAAATGCTGGAACATCTGTAATGGGTTCTGCAGAATCTTCAGGAGAAAATCGAGCAAAAGATGCAGTTGAAAAAGCTATTAATTCTCCGTTATTAAATGATAGAAGAATAGATGGAGCTAGAAAAATATTGTTAAATATTGTTTCTGGTGGTGGTGAAAATGAATTATCAACAATTGAATTAGATATTATATCTAAATTTATTCATGATTCAGCAAGCACAAATGTAGATTTTATTTTTGGAACTTCATATGATGGGAGTTTAGAGGATAAAATTAAAGTTACAGTTATTGCTACTGGGTTTTCTATTAATGAAACAGAAGAATTATCAGATAATATTCTAGAAAATAAAATTGATGGTTTAATGCCTGAATCTCAAATTAATTTATTTGATAGTGATACCGAAAATAATGAAATTGAATTTCTTTCTTCTTCTAATCAAGAAGAAGAGGTTGTTCACGATATAGATGATGATTATGAAGAAGATGAAGATATATTGGAACCAGAATATTCAGAAAGTAATATAAATGATAGATCTGAAAATGTTATTATTGAGGAGTTAGATTCTGTAGATGATTCTAATGATAAATTTGATATTTCAAATAAGAAAAATGAATATTTATTGAAGAGAGAAGATAGGATTAATGATTATAAAAATCAGATATATGATAAAGATTCTTATGAGGAAAAGTTAGCTATTCCAGCTTTTAAAAGAAAAAATATAAATCTTAGTACAGATGATGATATAATTAATAATAATACTAAAACTATTAATTTTCATGAAGAAGATTGATTTTATACTTAAATTTGATGTTCTAATAATAAAAATATACTTAAAATGAACTTTATAGTTTCTTCATCATATCTTCTAAAAAACTTAAATGCAATAAATGGTGTTATTACTTCTAATCCAGTTGTTCCTATTTTAGATAATGTTCTGTTTGAAATAGAAAATGGTAATTTATTAATAACTGCATCTGATTTGCAAACATCTGTTATGGTGGAAATCCAAGTAGAATCAAAGGGAGATGGTAGTGTAGCAATTCCTGCAAAAATTTTGATTGATACCTTAAAAAATCTTCCAGAACAACCTGTTACTTTTTCTATAGATGATGAAAATTATAATATAGAAATCAATTCAGATAATGGAAGATATAAGTTAGCTGGAGAAAATGCTACAGATTTTCCTAAGGTTCCACAGATTACAGATAGTTATTCTATTGATTTAAGTTCGGAACTTTTATCAAATGCAATATCTAATACTATATTTTCTACAAGCACTGATGAGTTAAGACCTGCAATGACTGGTATTTTTTTAAAACTATCTACTTCTTCTTGTACTTTTGTATCTACGGACGGTCATAGGCTAGTTAAATACGTAAGAAGTGATATTAGTGGTGATGAGGTTGATCATGAAATGATACTTCCAAGAAAATCTTTGAATTTATTAAAATCAACGTTACCATCGGAGAAATCTTCTGATGTTAAATTAGAATTTAATGCTTCTAATGCATTTTTTTCTTTCGATAATGTAAAAATGGTTTGCAGATTGATTGATGAGAGATATCCTGATTATGAAAATGTAATACCATTAGACAATTCTAATAATATTGTTATAGATAAATCAGAAGTTTTAAGTTCTTTAAAAAGAATATCTATTTATGCGAATAAAACTACTAATCAGATTAGATTTAAAATTTCTGGTGGTGAGATATTAATTTCTGCTGAGGATTTGGATTTTTCTAATGAGGCAAATGAAAGAATTTCTTGTGAACATGATGGCGCAGATATAGAAATTGGTTTTAATGCAAAATTTTTAATAGAGATTTTATCTAATTTAAATTCTACTAGGGTAACTTTTAAATTATCTGAGCCAAATAAAGCTGGATTAATTATTCCAGATGAAATGGATGAAGATGAAGATATTACTATGCTTGTTATGCCAGTTATGATAAACGATTATGATTAATTTTTTTATATTTTTAGTTTCATCTCTATTTAATATGGATGAAGCTAATCCATTGAAAAATACTTCTTGGTTTTTGAATGATAAAAATATGAATGAAGTTAGAATCTATTCTGATAATTTCTTTTCTTCAACCAAATATGATAAGGACAATAAGAAATTTCTAAGTACTTATGGAGGTACTTATTTATTAGATGAAGAAGGGTATTACGAAATAATTGAGTTTAACTCAAATGACTCATCTTTAGTTGGAGATACAATTTATATTTCAAGAATAAGTATTAATTTAAATAACGACAATGGGTTAATGCAATTGGATGGGAAAAAATATGAGAAATTTAAAAATTATAATTCGATTTTAAGTGGATCATGGCTGATGAGTGGTATAGAAAGAGGTGGTGAGATAAGAATGAGAGATGTGAATAGATCTAGAAAAACTATGAAAATACTTGCTGGTGGTAGGTTTCAGTGGATAGCTTATGATATAAATAAAAAAGGATTTTATGGAACTGGTGGAGGTATATTTACATCTGAAAATGGAAACTATATAGAAAATATAGAATTTTTTTCTAGGGATAATTCAAAAGTTGGTATTTCTTTAGAGTTTAATTTTGAAGTGAAAGAAGGAGATTGGCACCATAAAGGTTTTAGTTCTAAGGGTGATCCAAAATATGAAATTTGGACACAAAGAAAGCAGTAATTTTTATTAGCGCATGTGGCGGAATTGGTAGACGCGCTAGGTTGAGGGCCTAGTGACTAAATATTGTCGTGGAAGTTCGAGTCTTCTCATGCGCACATTAATCAAATAAAGATGACAATTTCATTGCAATAGTCATTTCACCTTTTATTTTCATCTTACCAGTCATAAAAGCAGACATAGAACTCATTTTTTTATTTAATATTTCAGAAAAATTTTCATTATTTATTTCTATAACACAATCGGCATCATTATTTTCATTACTAATTGTTGGAGGAGATGTTGTGTCATCAATTAAAACACATCCATCACTAAATTCAAATTTAATTTTTGCATCTATTTTTCCAGCATTTAGAGTTGCTAACTCATTCATTTTTTTTGTTATTTCATTTAGTTCCATTATTTATAATTTTAATTTCAAATATACTAGGCCACCATTTACCAGTGACATAAATTTTATTATTATTGGTTGCAATTCCATTTAAAACGTCAATTTTACCATTATAATTTTCTTTGTTAAAAACATTATCCAAATTAATAAAATTTTCTACTTTTCCATTACTATAGTTTATAATTAGAATAATATCTTTTCCGTAAACATTAGCATATATTTTGTCATTTATAAATTCAAGTTCATTAATGTTTATAACCTTTCCATTATTATCATATACTTGAATTCGATTTTCAATTTTATAAGTATTGGGGTTGATAAAATATAAATTTTCAGTACCATCACTCATTACAATTTTATCATGAACAGTAGTTATTCCCCATCCTTCTGTTTTATAATCAAATTCATCAATTTTATCAAATGTATTTTTATCATATACAAATCCTTTTTTTGATTTCCATGTTAAAAGAAAAATTTTATCATTATACATTGTTATTCCTTCTCCAAAGTATTTATCGTCTAATTTTAATAAATCAATTATTTTTCCTGATTTTAAGTCTACTTTTTTTATTGTTGATTTGCCATATTGACCAGTACTTTCGTATAATATTTCATTATCAATAAAAAGTCCTTGGGTATATGAATCTTTATTATGTGGAAAAATGTTTGTTATTTCAAAGAAGACTTCTTTAGTTGATTCTTTTGGATATAGGTATATAGTTTTTAAATGGTTTTCAATTTTTCCATTTGATAACCATGTTTTTATTTTAAAATTATTTTTACCAAATTTTAAAATAGAATTTGTTGGTAGATTAGTTTTATTGGTGAATGTAATAGAATTATCATCATGGTAAAGTATTGAGCTATCAATTGTTACTTCATTGTTGTTAATACCTA
>JAYZHG010000119.1:0-8156 GCA_036166735.1 Bacteroidota bacterium
GGTGATTGGGATAATTATATTAAGTTTATGAAAACGCAACTTACAGAATTACTTACTAATTATGGTGAAATTGCTGGAATATGGTTTGATGGTCACTGGGATCAAAAAGAATGGGATGGAAAGACTTTTGGGAAATTAAGTGTTGATTGGCATTACGATGAAATCTATAAATTAATCCATGACCTACAACCTAAGTGTTTAATAGGTAATAATCATCATATTGGAATTTTAGATGGTGAAGATTTTCAAATGTTTGAAAAAGATCTACCTGGAAACAATACTACAGGATTTGGAAGTTCTAAAGAAGATATTAGTCAATTACCTTTAGAAGTATGTGAAACAATAAATAATTCGTGGGGATTCAACTTACAAGATAATAGTCACAAATCTAAAAAAGAACTCATACAATATTTAGTTAAAGCTTCAGGACATGGAACTAATTTATTACTTAATGTTGGTCCTATGCCTAATGGAAAAATTCAATCCAATCACATTTCATCTTTAAAAGAAATAGGAAATTGGCTAAGAAAAAATGGAGAAACAATTTATAATACATCTCAAGGTCCCATTCTTCCTACCGAAGAATATGTCTCTACTCAAAAACAAAATAAAATTTATCTTCATATCATTAATCCTAAAAAAAATACTCTTTTTATTGATTCTTTCACAAAAAGAATAAAAAAAATAAAATATTTTGATAGTAATGAAAAAGTAAATTATAACCAAAATAAGTTTGGTTTAATAATAGATCTATCAAATAAAAAAATTGATCCAATAGATACAATAATAGAAATAGAATTGTAAATAATTTTTATTATTTCCTAATATCTATTAATTCAGACAAATTTGGTGACACATATGTATTAATATTTCCTAGAGAATCTTTATAAACCAAGAATACGTCTATTTCTTGAATTTTTTTTGAAATTTCTTTTGCTTTATTAAAATCCAGAACCATAAATGCTGTTGCATAAGCATCCGCAATAAAACAATCTTTAGAAAAAACAGATGCACTAATGATATTAGATTCAGTAGGATAACCTGTTTTTGGATTTATAATATGAACTATTATTGAATCATTACTTACATAATAATTTCTATAATTACCTGAAGTAGCCAAGGAAAGATTCTTTAACGGTATAGAGGCTATTAATTGCCTTTCACTGTTTTCTAAAAATGGATTTTCAATTCCTATATTCCAAATTTTACCACTAGAATTAATTCCATTACATTTTACTTCTCCTCCAATATCAATAAAATAATTTTTCACATTATTGTCATTAAAATATTTTGCTAAAAAATCAACAGCATATCCCTTTGCAATAGAACTAAAATCGATATAAGAATTTTTGTGATTTTTTTCAATTATCGTTTCATCAAAATATAATTTATCGAAACCCACTAACTTAATAATACTATCTATTTCTTTCTTAGAAGGAATGTTTTTCTTCTTTAAAGAGCCAAAACCCCACGCATTTACCAATGGTCCAATAGTCGGATCAAAAGCACCCTCGGTTGCCTCATATATATTTTTGCTCTCTTTTAATAAATTATAAAACAAAGGGTTTACTGTTTCTATAGATTTTGATTTATTTAATGTACTTATATAAGAATTTGGCTGATATGTTGAAAAAATATTATTAAATAAAATTAGCAATGAATCTATATCACGTTTATTGATTCTAATGTCCTTAGAAACATATTTTATATTATAAACAATAGGTCCCATCGTAGTTCCCGTTATATAAATTTCATTTCTATTAATATTGTTTTTATTAAAAAATAAAAGGACTGATGCTAAAACAAAAAACAAAAACAATACTAAACGACGCATAAAAAATATTTAAATTAGCATTAATAGAATGAGAGAAGATTATTTAAATTCTGAAAATAATTCAAGTAGTAAAGATAAAGAATTTGAAAATATATTAAGACCAAAGTCTTTTAAGGATTTTTATGGCCAAGAACAAATACTTAATAATATAAAAATCTTTGTAAAAGCAGCAAAAAATAGAAATGAACCTTTAGATCACGTAATTCTTCATGGACCCCCAGGACTTGGTAAAACAACACTTTCTCATATAATAGCAAATGAACTTAGCTCTAATCTAAAAGTAACATCAGGACCTGTGCTAGAAAAAGCTGGTGATCTTGCTGGCCTACTTACAAATTTAGAAGAAGGTGATGTCTTATTTATTGATGAAATTCATAGACTAAATAATATTGTAGAAGAATATTTATATTCTGCTATGGAAGATTATAAAATAGATCTCATGATAGATTCTGGACCAAGTGCAAGATCAGTTCAAATAAAATTAAATGCTTTTACATTAATTGGAGCTACAACTCGTTCAGGATTACTATCATCTCCGCTAAGATCAAGATTTGCAATAAACTTTAGATTAGAATACTATAATAAAATAATTCTTCAAAAAATTATAAATAGATCTTCAAAAATTTTAAATATTCCTATTGAAGAACAAGCTTCAAAAGAAATTGCATTAAGAAGTAGAGGAACTCCAAGAATTCTTAACAATCTTTTAAGAAGAGTAAGAGATTTTGCAGAAGTTGAAGGAGATGGAAAAATTTCTCATAAAATTGCAAAAAGAGGATTAAACGCACTAAAAATTGATAAAAAAGGTCTTGATGAAATGGATAATAAAATATTACTTTCTATAATAAAAAAATTTAATGGTGGCCCTGTTGGTTTATCAACAATAGCTACTACTTGCGGTGAAGAATCTAATACAATAGAAGAAGTCTATGAACCATATTTAATTCAAGAAGGTTATCTAAAAAGAACTCAACAAGGAAGGGTTGTGACAAAGTTAAGTTATGATCATCTAGGAATAGAACCAAAAAAGGGATATCAGAATTCAATTTTTGAATGAAAAAAAATCAAATAAATTCTAATACAAAGTTTGTAAAAAAAATTGCAAAAGAATTAGGATTTTCAAGTTGTGGCATTTCAAAAGCTAGATTTTTAAAAGAAGAAGAAAAAAAATTTCAAGAATGGTTAAAGAAAGGATATAATGGTACCATGAAATATCTTGAAAAAAATTTTGACAAAAGACTTGATCCCACAAAGCTTGTACAAGGATCTAAATCAGTGATTTCTTTATCCTATAATTACTATCCTCAAAAAAAAATTATTCAAAAAAATAACTTTATACTTTCAAAGTATGCTTATGGCAAAGACTACCATATAGTAATTAAACAAAAACTTAAAAAATTTTTGTTTAAACTAAATAAAAAAATAGGAAATATTAATGCACGATTATTTGTTGATTCAGCTCCAGTTCATGAAAGAGCTTGGGCTAAACTATCAGGCATAGGATGGATAGGAAAAAATTCTTTGCTTTTAAATAAACACTCAGGAAGTTTCTTTTTTTTAGCTGAAATAATTAGTGATTTAGAATTAAAAAATGATTATCCTGTTACAGATCATTGTGGTACTTGTACTGCATGCATAGATGCTTGTCCAACTGATGCAATTACTGAAGCCCAAGTAATAGATGCGAATAAATGCATATCATACCTTACCATTGAATCTAAAAAGAATATTCCAAAAAAATATAAACCAAAAATGAATAATTGGATTTTTGGATGCGATATATGTCAAGATGTATGCCCTTGGAATAAATTCGCAAAACCTCATAACGAAAAAGAATTTTTTCCAAATAATAACATTACAAAAATGAAAAAAAATGATTGGAAAGAGATAACGCTAGAAAATTTCAATCATATTTTTAAAAATTCTGCAGTAAAAAGAGCAAAATATGAGGGTATTAAAAGAAATATTGAAGCTGCATCATAATATTTTTTAACTTTTTTTTAAAATTTAAATTATTACTAAAAGTATTCAATTAATTAATTTTGAATATGATTAAAAAAACATTTTCCATAATAATTTTAATTTTATTCTGGTCTACTTATTTGTTCTGTCAACAAATAAGTGTATCCATTACACCTGACAATTTAAATGTTGGCGAAACGTTACAAATTACAATAACTGGTAAAAATGAAAAAATAAAAACATATGGGAATTTTCCTGAAATTAATGGATTAAAAAAAGTAGGAATATCTTCTTCTAGCTCAACAAATTTTATAAATGGTAAGATGAGCTCATCGCAAGAAATAATTCAAAATTATATAGCAACAAAAAAAGGTATAATTAATATTCCATTTTTTGAAATAGAAGTAAATGGCTATAAAATAACATCAAATAAAAAATTAATAAATGTAGATAATAAAAAACCAGCAGAAAAAAATAATAACAATCCATTTAATAACTTTTTTGATCCTTTTAAAGATAATTTTTTCGATAGAAATCAAGATGAATTCGTTGATGTTGAAGCTGATGCTTTTTTAAGCTTAAATACTAATAAAAAAATCATAAAAGTAGGAGAAGGTTTCAATACTACTCTTTCTTTTTTTGTAAGTGAAGATAATATAGCAGATATGAGATTTTATGATTTAGGAAAACAACTAACTAAAATATTGAAAAAAATTAAACCTTCTAATTGTTGGGAAGAAAATTTTAATATTGAAAATATCAATAGTATCCCTATAATAATTAATAATAAAAAATATAATCAATATAAAATTTTTGAAGCAACATACTATCCATTCAATACTAATGACATTTCATTCCCAAAATTAGAACTAGAACTTATAAAATATAAAGTTTCCAAAAAACTTTCTTTTTTTGGAAGAAATAAAATTGAAGATTATGAAAAATTTTATTCTAAACCAACCACGGTCAAAGTGGAAAAATTACCTGAGCATCCACTAAAAGAAAATATGGCTGTCGGAAATTTTAAATTAAAAGAAAAAATAGATAAAAAAGAAATTAAAACAGGAGATAGTTTCAACTATGATTTTGAAATAATAGGTGAAGGGAACATTACAGCAATCACTTCACCTAAAATTAATATTGATGGAATAGAATTTTATCCTCCAAACTCAGAACAATATATAAAACGAGAAAAAGGAAAAGTTTATGGTTCAAAAAAATTTAAATATTATGGAATACCTTCGGAAGCTGGAAAATATAATTTCAATAAAATAGGTTGGATATTTTATAATATAAAAGAAAAAAAATATGATACACTTAAAAGCAAAATACAAATTAAAGCAGTTGGGAATAGCATAAAAAATAAAATTATACAATCAAAAGATATTGATCCATTTTTTGAAATCATTAATAACACAAATAACACTTTAAAACCAATTGAAAAACAAACTAACAATAGTATTTTTCTAAATTTTATTATTTTAACTTTAATCATTATTTCAACGACCTACTTAATAAACTTTAAAAAATGAGCAATTCATTTGGAAAAATTTTTAAGATATCAACTTATGGTGAATCACATGGCCCAGCTATTGGAGTTATTATTGATGGATGTCCTTCAGGTATTTCTATATCATCAGAAGAAATTCAGAAAGAATTAGATAGAAGAAAGCCAGGACAATCAAAAATTACAACACAAAGAAAAGAAGATGATAAAATACAAATTTTATCTGGAGTGTATAATGGTTTAACAACAGGAATGCCTATTTCTCTTCAAATTAAAAATAAAGATCAAAAAAGCAGTGATTACAAACACATATCAAATTCATTTAGACCCTCACATGCTGACTTTACATATGAAAAAAAATATGGAGCTAGAGATTATAGAGGAGGAGGTAGAAGCTCTGCCAGAGAAACAGCCAACTGGGTAGCCGCAGGAGCTATTGCAAAAAAATTTTTAAATTCGTTAGAAATTAGCATAAATGCATACGTATCAAAAGTTGGAAAATGTCAAATAGATATTGATTATAAAAAATTAGATTTTTCAAAAATAGAATCTAATATTGTTAGATGTCCAGATAATAATTTTGCAAATAAATTTATAAAAATTATTAATAATGCACGTAAGAACAAAGATACCATAGGAGGTATTATAACTTGTGTAGTTAAAGGTTGTCCGGTTGGAATTGGAGAACCCATTTTTAACAAACTTCATGCTGAATTAGGTAAAGCTATGCTTTCCATAAATGCTGTAAAAGGCTTTGAATATGGAAGTGGTTTCAAGGGGGTAGAAATGTTCGGATCAGAACATAACGATAAATTTCAAATTAATAATGGAAACATATCTACAAAATCTAATTTTTCTGGTGGAATTCAAGGTGGAATTAGTAATGGTGAAGATATTTATTTTAAAGTTGCTTTCAAGCCTGTCTCTACGATAATGAAAAAACAAAAAAGTATAAATAATAACAATAAAGAAGTAATTATTCAAGGGAAAGGAAGACATGACCCATGTGTTGTTCCACGAGCTGTACCAATTGTTGAATCAATGGCCGCGAATATTATAACTGATTTATATTTACAAAGCCAAAAATAATAAAATTAAAAAATGCAATTACACACAAAAATTATAATCGGATTAATTTTAGGCCTTCTTGTAGGAATCACTTCGGTATTTTTTGGTATTAGTAATACTATAACAAATTGGGTAATGCCATTTGGCACCATATTTGTTAAAATGCTAAAATTAGTTGCTGTTCCTTTAATATTGGTCTCTCTAATTTCAGGAATTTCAAATTTAAGAGACACAGCTAAATTATCTAGAATAGGTGGTAAAACATTTAGCATTTATATATTAACCACTGTTTTAGCAATAATTATAGCTCTTTTTTTAGCTAATATTGTTCAACCAGGAAAAGCATTCCCTGAAGAAAAAACTATAGAACTTAGAGAAAAATATGCTTCTGAAGCTACCATGAAAATAAATAATGCAGAAGAAGTTGAAAACTCTGGTCCCCTTCAAATGATGGTTGATGTTGTACCAGACAATTTTTTCTTTGCAGCAAGTAATAATAAAAATATGTTGCAAATTATTTTCTTCGCCATATTGTTTGGAATTGCTTTAATAATGATTCCAGAAAATAAAGGTGATCCTGTTAAAAAAATCTTTGATGGCGTAAATCAAATTATTATAAAAATTGTTGAAATTATAATGGAATATGCTCCAATAGGTGTTTTTGCTCTATTAGCAGGTTTAATTGTAGATCTTGCAGGTGATGATCCAAATAATATTATTATAACACTAAAACCATTAATAATATATGCAATTACTGTTCTTGTTGGTTTAGCAGCAATGGTATTCCTATTCTATCCATCAATCCTTTATTTAATAACTAAAATTGGATATAAAAATTTTTTTAAAGCAATTTTTCCTGCTCAAATGTTAGCTTTTTCTACTAGTTCAAGTGCTGCAACTTTACCTTTAACTATGAAAAGAGTTAAAAAAAATCTAAATGTTTCTGAAGAAGTAACAAGTTTTGTTTGTCCACTAGGAGCAACTATAAACATGGACGGGACTAGCATTCATCAAGCAATTTCAGCAGTATTTATTGCACAAGCATTTGGTCAAGATTTAACAATTGCAGATCAATTAGTTATTATTGTAACTGCAACACTATCTTCTATTGGAGCAGCAGCAGTACCTGGAGCTGGTTTAATTATGTTAGTTATTGTACTTGGAGCAGTAGGAATTGATCCTCAAGGATTAGCTCTTATTATTGCAATTGATAGACCATTGGATATGTGTAGAACTATTGTTAATGTAACTGGTGATGCAACCGTAGCAAGCATTGTAGCACATACAGAAGGAGAAAATGTAAAATTTAATAAAGATGAGTAAAAACGTTAATATTTATTTAGAAGCAAATCCTAATCCAAATTCTTTAAAATTTGTAACAGATAAAATTTTAATTGATGGTGGAATCATTAAAGATTATCCTGATGTTGAAAGTGCAATAGACTCTCCATTAGCAATATCTTTATTTAAATTCAAATACATCAAAAGAGTCTTTATAATGAATAATTTTATAACATTAACAAAAAATGAAGATATAGGCTGGGATGATATTAAAATAGAGTTAAGAGATTTTATAAAAAAATATATTGAAGAAGAAAAAACAATACTTAATCAAAATATCACTGAAGATAATAGTACTCCAAATGGAGATATAGATAAAAAAATAATTGAAGTATTAGAAGAATATATTAAGCCAGCTGTAGAGCAAGATGGTGGAGCTATACAATTTGAATCATATAATAATGGTATAGTCAAAGTATCCTTACAGGGAGCTTGTAGTGGATG
>JAYZHG010000120.1:0-6010 GCA_036166735.1 Bacteroidota bacterium
AGTATTCCACTCTTTTCTCATCAAAGAATTGGCTTCACTTGATTGTTGAAATCCTTTAGTTTTATTTAATAAATCATAGGCAGACAAAGTAATAGAAGCCTTCTCAGCCTCCCTGAAAAAGTAACTAAGACTTGCACCCATCGTAGGTATATTAACAGATTCATCAAATGATTGAGAACTATAATTTGTTACATCAGCTTTTATATCAAAATTCCACTTGTTTGAAGGTGTATAACCTAAAGAACTAAAATATCCTAAACTATTTTGATTATAATTTTGTCTATCAGCAATTGAAAATTTTGTATCTGTTATAGTATATCTGCCACCAAAATTTACTCTCCATTTATCCCTATTTCTATTTTCAAAACTTAATCTAATAGAATGATTAAGTGTCGTATTTATATTTTCTAATGAATTAATTATTACTTTATTTTCATTCCATGACTCAACAGAATTTAAATTAAAATCTAAACCTAATTTTCTAAGAGGTGTTGAAAAATCAATCCTTGAATTAAAATTATACATACCATCAACATTTATAGGTGTTGTAGTCCTTATAAATTTATTATCAACAGATTGAGACCAACTAATATTATCTTTTGAATAAGTCCCCCTTAGACTTACGTAAAAAGAAGTAAAAGAAAACTGATCAAAAACTGTCCATGTAAGTCTTAAAGTATGATCATACTGAGGTTTTAAATCTACATTTCCCTTATATACATTTAATTGATTTAGATTATTTGAAATAGGGAAAAGTTGATTTAATGATGGTAATCTATAATTGGTTCGATAACTTATATCTAACTTTCTACCGCTAGCATAATTATTTCTATAATAAAATCTTGGTAAAAAATAAGAATGTTTCATTATCCCATAAGAACTCTCATTAAGTAATTTTTCCATATTCATATTAGGAAATTCAAATGAAATATTAGCATAAACTTTATTTGTAACTCTCCTAAATGATAAAAAAGGTCTTACAGAACTTGTTTTAAATTCAAAAGAATTATCAACTTCATTGTTGGAGGAAAAACTTGCCTCAATTCTACTCAATTCTCTATTATTCTGACTTATTCTAACACCCCCATCAACAGACCAAAGTTTATTTAATTGTACAACAATTGCAGGAGATGTCATAAATGATTTTTGATTAGTAAAATTATTTCTATGAAAACTAGTGTTTTGAACTGTTATATCTTCAGAATAAAATATAGTGATATCATTTATCCAATCAAGATTAGATTCATCTTTTTCATAATCAAGATTAGTTGTTAACTTAAATTGTAATTTATCACCTTTCAATTTTGATATATAGGAAATTCTGCTATCAAAACTTAATTCATCTCCAATGTTTTCACTATCATTTATTAAGTTATTTACTTTAGATGAATTTAACTCAGTATTTGTCTTCACTAATCTTTCTAAAATATTTTTTGCATTAATTAAATCACCATCTACAATTAGTCTATTATTTTTATCAAAATTATGCCTTAAACCAAAATCAATATTATTTGGTTTATCTTTTTCCATTTCATCAACTACTTGATCTTGATAATATATATTTCCATCGACAAAATTTTCTGATTCTGTAGTTTCTAATAAATCCTTTTTATTAGAATTTTTTAAATAACTCAAAAAATACCTATTAGTCTTACCGTTACTATAAGATAGATTTAATCCCCCAGCATAGGAAGTATTCAATCCCTTTATTCCTTGACCATATTGATTATCCCCTCTTTGTGTAAAACCAAATTCATTAATGTTATTAGACATTCCAAGAAATGCTGACTGAACAGTCTTAGAAAAACGATATATTTTACCATCAACCTTGTATGTATCATTAGTTCCATAACCAGCCTTTAATTCACCAAAATAACCATTTTTGTGTTTTTCATTTAAAAGAAGGTTTATGGTTTTATCTCTAATACCATCATCAATTCCTGAGAATTCAGCTTCTTCAGATTTTTTATCAAATACCTGAACCTTATCAAGAGCTTCAGCAGATAAATTTTTTGTCGCAACTTTTGGGTCATTTCCAAAAAACTCTTTTCCATCAACAAGCACTTTCGTAACATCTTCACCTTGTGCTTTTATATTACCACTCTCATCTACTTCTACACCTGGTAATTTTTTAAGAAGCTCTTCTACAGATGCTCCAGGTCTAGTCGTAAATGCTTTTGTGTTATACTCCAAGGTATCTTCTTTAAATTTCATCGGAACTATTTCTGCAACAACAATAACTTCCTCTAATGCAGAAGGAATCATTTTTTTATCACCTAAATCACTAGGTAAATTTCGATCAACAGTAATCATATCTGTAGAAGTTTCCATTCCTACATATGAAAACTGTAAGAGATAAGTATCATTTTTTACAGCTTTAATCTGATAATAACCATCTTTATTTGTAACGCCAAAATGTTTTAAAGTTGAATCAATAGGGTTTAAAAGGACAACAGTAGTTAATTCTATAGGATTACCACTTTCATCAATAACTCTACCCTTTAGAATATTCTGAGAATAAGAATAAAATGAAAAAAAGAAAAAAAATAAAGCAAATAATGTTCTTTTCATTATAAATTAATTTCTAATTCTTCTACCACCACCACCACTGTAACCACCACCTGTTGCTCCTGAAGAACCATCTGTTTGAGTTTTTAAAAATTCTTCAGTTTTCTCTGCTATCACTCTACCAAATTTTTCTTGTGTGTATTTTTTTCCAACTTCTGGTTTTACTACATCATCATCCAAATTAGTTAAATCTATGTTTTTTGCTAGAATAATAATCTTGTCATTTTTTTCAATAGCCAAAATTGCTCCAGGAAGTCCTCTGTATAACAAAGGTCCAATAGAAATAGGAATTTGTGAAGTAAACCATGCAATTACGTGATCATCACCCTCTACAATTTCTGCACCTAAACATACATAATCACCAACTTTTTTCATTTTATTGTTAATCTTCCAAGAAAAATCTGTTAAGTCTGATTCCACCATAAAATTTCTTGTCATAAATTCATACGTTTCTATTTTTTTATTTTCTTTCACATCAGTAAATACTTTTTTAATTTCAGCTTTCGGAGGTTTTCCATAACTCATTCTTCCCAAAATCCATTGAATATGTCTTGGAGGTGGATCATGTTCTAACAAATTTTCCTCATAAAATGAAGCATTTTCATTAAAAGAAAGGTCATAAAAAGACTTTCCTTTTTTAGGCAAACTATTGAAAAATGCTTTCGCTTCAGGACGTGTTCTTGAAATCCTTTCCGTAAATTCTTCGAAATTATAGTCTATAACAATTTCATAAGTTATCCTACCACTTGTATTATTCTGAGAAAAAATATCATTAGAAAAAATAAAAACAAGAATAAATAATAAATAACAATTTTTCATAAACATAACTTTCTTACTAATTAGATGCTAAATTAACAATTTACTTGCTTAATTACACTAAGGATTTAATAATTAGACAAAAACTATAATTTATTTAAAATTAATTCAAAATTCTTAACAACACTTTCAGCATTTTCTTTTGTGAAACATAAAGGCGGTTTACTCTTTATCACATTATCAAAAGGACCATCAGTACCCACAAGTATCTTCATATTTCTTAGCTCATTCTTTATTCTTTGAGCAAGTTTTGTATCTGGTTCCTTAGAATTTTTCTTAACTACTTCTATACCTATAAATAATCCAAAACCTCTTACATCTCCAATAGAAGGATATTTTTTTTGAAGATCTTTAAAAAGAGACATGTAATAACTACCAACTACTTTAGCGTTCTCTTGTAAATTTTCTTCTTCTATTACATCTAAAACTGACATTCCTATTGCACATGAAACAGGATTTCCACCAAACGAAGTAAAAAATTCAACACCCTTACTAAATGATTCAGCTATTTCACTTGTAGTAACTACTGCCCCTATAGGGTGACCATTAGCCATAGGTTTTCCAATAATTACAATATCTGGGACTACATTATGCATCTCAAAACCCCAATATTTATCTCCTAAACGGCCAAAACCTGTTTGAACTTCATCACTAATACATACACCTCCTTGACTCCTTATAGCAGAATATATTTCTTTTAAGTATCCTTTTGCTAAGATAATTTGACCACCACACCCTAAAATTGGCTCACTAATAAAAGCTGATACTGATGATCCAGAATTTTTCATACTTTTTATAGCATCAGTTGCATACATTCTTCCTGCTTGACCATCATCATTAGTATATTTACCATTAAAAATATTAGGCATAGGAGCCTTTATTATATAATCTTTTTGTCCTTGTCCTTTCTTATTACTGAATTTATAATCGCTTATATCTGTACCTCTTTGAGTATTGCCATGATATCCGTTTTCTACTACCATTACCCTATTCAACTTAGTATGCGAGAAAGCTAATTTTATAGCTAAATCACTAGCTTCACTCCCTGAATTTAGAAAGTATATTTTATTAAGCTTATCAGGAAATTTTGCAAGCAATTTTTCTGCATATTCTGGTAAAACATCATACAAGTATCTTGTGTTGGTATTAAGTTTAGACATTTGCTTTTTACCTGAAGAAACAACTCTAGGATGAGAATATCCTACATGAGGAATATTATTATAAGCATCTAAATAAGTATCCCCATACACATCATACATGTACTGAAAAGCTGCCTTTTCCATCCTAACAGGTTTATCATAACTCAATGAAAAAATTGAACTAATTACTTGGTGCCTTCTTTTAACTATTTCCTCAAGAGGTTTTTGATCATGAACTAGTAAACCAAGAGATTTTCTAAAAGTATTTTCTACATGTAATGGACTTAAAACTAACCACTTATGAAGCATTTTCCATGCTGATTCTTCACTAATTAAAGCATATTTATTATCTGGATTTATTTTTCTTGAATGAGCAGAATTACATACACTAATACATAATTTTGTAGCAATTAAATAGTAGAGAATACTAATTTCATCTTCTTTAAGTGGTAATAATTTATGGTAAGACTTTAAAATTATAATCGCCCATTCCAAAGGATCTTCTTTATCATAAGATGCATACATCATAGCAATAGCAACTTCATTAATCAACAAAGAATATGCCAAATCCCCAAAATCAATAAAAGATGAAATTTTACCATTTTTTATAAGCACATTCCACTCATTAGTATCATTATGAATTATAGATTTTCTTAAATTAGGAATTAATGGGATAACATTTTCTTCAAACTGATTAAAAAAATATTGAACCAAACTTCTATCCTTGGCACTTTCTATATCATCAATGTATTTTATATTAAGATGTAAGTACTGTATATCCCAAGGCGATTTTCTAGCTTTTATGGTATCATTATTAAACTGCATAAGTTGAACATTCATTTCTGCAAGAAAAATGCCAAAAGATTCCAACATTTTTTTAGTTTGTTTTATATCTCCAAAAAACTTACCATCTAAAAAAGATAACATTCTACAGATATATTTTTCTCCTTCTATTATTAAAGTTTTTAAATAAAAACCATCAGCTGTTTTAATAGGATTAGGAAATCGATTTGGATACTTTTTTGATAAAAATAAAAGTACTTTATTTTCAGCTTGAATAAGTGATTTTAAATCCTTAGAATAAGGATATTTCTTAAAAATATAGTGATTATCAACAGTTTTTATAAGATAATTTTCATTTTCATAACCATTGAGTTTTTTGGTCTCAATAATTTGAAAACTAAACGCTTTCTCAAGTAAACTATTCATGAATATAATATTAGATAGAAATAGCTAAAACTTTATAAAAATTTTCTTTTTATATAAGTAATAAGCAGGAACGTAACAAACCAACATATAAAGAATTGCCCAAATAAGAGAAGCTGTTTTAGCATAAATTCCTATATCAACCATTCCACCATAAATAATGTCGTTTATTGAACTTTCGCTTATAATTGTAGCTTCATAAAAAAACCATACTAGAATTTGCGATAAAGCATATATTGCTATAGAATTACTTCCAAAAATAATTCCAAATTTAATTCCCA
>JAYZHG010000121.1:0-10856 GCA_036166735.1 Bacteroidota bacterium
TGCTCCTTTAGAACCTCCAGAGACACCAGCTCCTAAAAAATTAATTTTCTTTGATTCTAAGTACTTAAAACGCCTTTCTGTATCATCAAAATGAGAATTTCCACCATCAATAATTATATCACCATGATCTAATAAAGGAAGAAATCTATCTATCATAGAATCTACTGGATTTCCAGCTGGAACAAGAAGCATGATTTTTCTAGGAGTAGATAAAGAATCAATAAAAACTTTGTCTGACTTTGTGCCATCAATATCAAAATCTTTACCCTCTTCTTTTAAGAATTTAATTTTTTCTTCACTTGATGAAAGACCAATAGAAGAAAAACCATTTTCTGCTACATTTAGGATAAAATTTCTTCCCATAACACCTAAACCAACAAGTCCAAAATCAAACTTCATATTGATTATTATTAAATTTTTGACAAATATCAATTAAAATTATTAATCAATAAATACAATTAGAATTTTTGTTTAAATATGTTTATATTAAAGTCAAACAATGATAAAAACAAACTGTAATTTACTTGTAATATTTGGAGCGACAGGTGATCTAGCAAGAAGAAAATTATTTCCTGCATTAAATGACATTATATCTTCTAAAAAGTTACCTAAAAACACTTATCTTCTCGGTTGTGGTAGGAAAGAGATTGATAACGATATTTTTAATGGTCTAGATATAGACCTAAAAAATAAATCTACTTATCTAAAGATTGATCCTAATTTTTATGACGATTTTAGAAACCTTAAAAATAAAATTGAATCATATAATATAAAATTTGAAATAGTTAATGTTATATTCTACTTATCAACTCCTCCTCAAGCCTACATAAACATAATTAATAAATTAGCAAAAGTTAATTTAAATAATGAATCATCTGGTTTTAGAAGATTAGTCATTGAAAAACCATTTGGAAAAGATTTTGAATCTGCTAAAGAGATAAATAAATTATTAATTAATAAATTTAATGAAAATCAGATCTATAGGATTGATCATTATTTAGGCAAAGAAACTGTTCAAAATATTCTAGTAAGTAGATTTTCAAATCCAATTTTTAATTCCTTATGGAAAAATAAGCATATAAGTCATATTGAAATTACTGCTGCAGAAAGTATAGGTATTGAAAACAGAGGAGAGTACTATGATAAAGCTGGAGCAATAAGAGATATGTTTCAAAATCATTTACTTGAATTACTTTGTCTTATAAGTATGGAAATACCTAAATCTAACACATCAGAGATGATAAGAAATGAAAAATTAAAAGTTTTGAAATCAATTAAAAAACTAAATACTAAAACAGATGTTATTAGAGGTCAATACATAGAATCTGAAATTAATGGTAGAAAATTTAGTAGTTATAGAAAAAATAAAGGTGTTAATAATGTTTCAAATACTGAAACATTTTTTGCTTGCAAATTATTTATTGATAATAAAAGGTGGAGAAATATTCCTTTTTTTATAAGAACAGGTAAAAGATTACCGACTAAAGTAACTGAAATAGTTATTCACTTTAAAAATAATAATTCATTTTTTAAAGATAAAAAATCATCAACTAATATATTAATTCTTAGGCTACAACCAGATGAAGGCGTTTTATTAAAATTTGATATAAAAAAACCAGGAGATAAAACTAAAATTTTAAATAAAAACTTAGAATTTCATTATAAATCATTAACTAATGAACAAATAATGAATGCATACGAAAGATTAATACTTGATGTTTTTATTGGTGATACAATGTTATTTGCAAGAAGTGATTTTGTTGAAGAAGCTTGGAAAGTAGTAGATCCAATCATTAGAGATATAAAATCGAACAAAATTAACCTTCTTGGTTATAAGTCTGGAACTTGGGGACCAGAAGAATCAAATAATTTATTCAGAAACAAAAATAGCTGGAGATACCCATGTAAAAATTTAATAAATGATGGGGAAAGCTGTCTGTTGTAAAATGAACATAAAAATATTTAATACACCTGAACAAGTATCAAATGAACTATCATCATATATAATCAATAACTATATTTTAAGAAAAAAAAATATAGCAATATCAGGAGGAAGCACGCCCATTATGTTATTTAAAGAGATATCAAAAAAACTTACAAAGAAAAAAAAGATTGAATCAAAGTTTTATTGGATTGATGAGAGATGTGTACTTCCAAATTCTAAAGAAAGTAATTTTAAAACAGCTAATGATTATTTATTCAATAAGATTAACATAGATAAAAAAAATATTTACAGAATTATAGGAGAAAATAATCCCGATGATGAACAAAAAAGATATACAGAATTACTAGAAAATAATTTAAAATCAATCAACAAACTACCTTCAATAGATTTATCCATACTCGGAATTGGTAATGATGGCCACACAGCATCAATATTTCCATACCAGATGAAAAAATTCATAGATTTTAACACTTGTTTTATAGGTACCCATCCTATTTCTAAACAGAAAAGAATTAGTTTATCTCAAAACATTATTAATAACTCTAGTGAAATTATTTTCCATGTAACGGGAAAAAATAAAAGTAATGTTGTGGATGAAATAATTAATGAAAGAGGAAATTATAAATCATACCCTGCATCATACATCAAACCTTCATTTGGTAAATTATCATGGTATCTTGATTTTGATGCCGCAAAAAATTTAACAAAATAATTTAACGGTGATTAAAAAAATAAAAAATATTGGACCTGGTTTAATTATAACTTCTGCATTTATAGGGCCAGGAACTGTAACTTTATGTTCCTTATCTGGTATTGAATTTGGATACTCATTAATATGGTGTGTTATCTTTTCTATCATCGCAACATGCTATTTACAAGAATTAAGCTCAAGACTGGGAATAATTTCTAGAAAAGGTTTAAGTGATGTGCTAAAGGAAAATAAAAATCAACTAATAAAAAAAAGTTCTTACCTTCTAATAGTTCTATCTCTATTTATTGGAAATACTGCTTATGAATCTGGAAATATCAGTGGAACAGTCATGGGCTTAGAAACTTTTCTTGGAAGTGGTCTTATTAATAATTCACCAATTTCAATTAATATTTATCCCATATTAATTGGAATAATTTTAGTTGGAATAATTTTAGTCGGTTCATATAATGTATTTGAAAAATTACTTGTAGGACTCGTTTTTATAATGAGTATAACTTTTATTATTACAGCAATACTATCAAAACCAAGTTTAAGTGATTTAATTAGTGGACTTAAGCCATCTGTCAACAAGACTAATTATTTGTACGTTATAGGCCTAATTGGAACAACTGTAGTTCCATATAATTTATTTCTTCATTCTTACATAGCTAAAAAAAAATGGAAAACAATAGAAGATTACAAATTATCCATTCCAGATACTATTATATCAATTCTAATTGGAGGAATTATATCAATTTCAATTATTATAACAGCTGCATCAAATAACCATTTAATCAATAGTTCAAATATCAAAAATGCCATTGATTTAGGAGGTCAACTTACTCCCTACTTAGGTGATTTTTCTAAGTATTTTATTTCTATTGGACTTTTTTCAGCTGGAATAACATCTTCTATTACTGCACCTATCGCAACATCTTATGCTTTATCAGGAATATTTAATTATAAAGCCGAATGGAAGGACAAAAACTTTAAAATCGTTGCTATAATAATTATTCTTTTTGGTATAATATTTTCATCAATAAATTATAGCCCTATAATAATAATAAAACTAGCTCAATTTATAAATGGGCTATTTCTTCCTCTAATATCAATTTTTCTCTTATGGGCTATAAATCAGAAAAAAATTATGGGTAATTATATAAATTCTATAGGTTATAATTTATTGGGTGTTGTTATTATTATGGTTTCAATATTAATTGGTTTAAAAAGTTTGATTACGATATAATGAAAAATATTGATATAAACTGTGATATGGGCGAAAGCTATTACGATAAAAAAATAGGTAATGACAAAAAAATAATGAAATACATAAGCTCTTGTAATATTGCGTGTGGTTTTCATGGAGGAGATCCCTATACTATTTCAAAAACTATAGACTACGCACTAATAAATAATGTAAAAATTGGAGCTCATCCATCTTTTAATGATATAGAAGGTTTTGGAAGAAGAATATTAAAAGTATCTAATAAACAACTAAAAAATGAAATTATATACCAAATTAGTGCAGTAAAAGGTATGGTGGAATCTAAAGGAGGAAGACTAAATCACGTAAAAGCACATGGTGCATTATATAATTTAGCAACTAAAAACAATGATATAGCTAACATTATAATTGAATCAATATCTGAAATTGACAAAAAACTATTGATTTATGGACCATCAATGATGGAATGGGAAAACATAGCTAAAAAACATCAAATAAAATACATAAAAGAAGTGTTTGCAGATAGAAATTATAATGATGATCTGACTCTAGTCAATAGAAAAAATAATAATTCAATGATTGAAGATGTAGACTTAATGATAATTCACTTAAAAAATATAATATATAAAGGTTTTGTAGAAACTGTAAACAAAAGAAAAACACTTATTGAAGCAGAAACAGTTTGCCTCCATGGAGATCAAAAAAACGCTCTATTATTTGCAAAATCTATTTATAATGAATTTAGAAATTTAATTAAATAGATAAAATTGTGTTTGAAATTATAAATATTGGAGATTCTTTTATATCAGTAAATTTTATAGAAAAAAAAATAAATTTATTTGAAATCTCAAAACAACTTGAAAAAAGTAACATTAAAGAAATTGAAGATATAGTATGTTCAAACTCATCTATAGGAATAGAATATGACTCTGATAGTACCAACTATAAAACCATAAAAAATAAAATAAATAATCACTTACAATCTTTAAAGATTAATTCCAAAAAAAAAAGAACAAAAATATGGACTATCCCAATTTGTTATAACAAAGAGTTTGCACTTGATATAGAAAAAATTTCAAAATCTACAGACTTATCAAAAAGTTCAATTATAAAAATACATTTAAATCAAGTGTATAGAGTAAATATGATAGGCTTTATTCCTGGTTTTGTTTACATGAAAACCCTAAATGATCAATTAAAAATTAGTAGAAAAAAAAATCCAAGATTAACAGTTCCAAAAGGATCTATTGGGATAGCAGATAACATGTGTGGGATTTATAATATTAAGAGCCCTGGAGGATGGAACATTATAGGAAGAACACCTTTATCTTTTTTTTCAATTTATAATTCACCACCTATTAAAATAAAACCAGAAGATAAAATTCAATTTAAAAAAATAAATAAAAAAGAATTTTTTAAAATTTTATATGAAAAATAACTACATAAAATTTCTTACTTCAGGTATACTGACAACAATTCAAGATTTAAGAAGAAAAGGATATAAAAAATATGGCATACCCGAATCAGGACCTTTAGATAAAAAATCTGCAATGTATGCTAACTTTCTAGTTGGAAACCCCTTAAAAAATGAAGTAATTGAAACAACTTTTAAAGGTCCTAAAATTAAATTTTATTTTAACTGTTATATCAGTATAACAGGAGCTGAATCAAATATTAAGCTTAACAACAAAAAAATTAAAATAAACAAAACCATAAGTATTTTTAAAAATGACATATTAGATATAGGTAATATTATAAATGGTAATAGAAATTACATAGCTATTAATGGTCAGTTTGATATTAATCTAAATTTTGGGAGTTTATCAACATATGAAAAAATACTTATAGGAGGAATTAAAGGCAAAAGATGTAAAAAAAATGATGTTATATATATAAATAAATCAAATAAAGTTCCTCTTCAAGTTATAAATGAGACCTTAATTAAAAGATACGATAAAAAAAATTATACCATAAGAATTATTAAAGGACCTGAATGGAATATTCTAACTAAAGAAGATAAAAAGGAATTACTAAAAAATAAATATACAATTAGTTCACAGAGTGATAGAATGGGAATTAGATTAATTGGAAAAGAGATGAAAATGAAAAAACTATTAAATTTTGAGAGTTGTCATGTATTTAGAGGAGTCATTCAATGCCCAAAAAATGGAAAACCAATTATTCTAATGAATGATTGTCAAACAACTGGAGGGTATCCTAGAATTGCAATAATTGCAAAAAAAGATATTGATTTATTGTCTCAAATAAATCCAAATAAAACAATATCATTTAAAATTATAACACTTAAAGAATCTGAAAATCTAATATCCTACTCTATTAGAAAAGAAAAAAAAATACTAATCTAAGACATTATAATCATTTTGTATCAGATTAAATTTTGACTTAATTTCATCTAATCTGATATATGCATCATTTCCTGGTTTTTGATCAGCTCTACTTAACATTGACATTAGATAACTTAACTGATTTATAAGCATAGGTTGCATATAAGGACCTTCTTTAATAGAAATTTTGTTTTTTATTAATTTTAACTGTTTAATTCTTTTATTATTATTATTATTATTATTTAATTCATTATTTAACTTGAATTCAAATTGCCTTAAATCACTAAGTAGAGCAGTTGTTTCAAGTAAAAAGTTTTCTTGTTCTACATAAGTATCATCGTTTATATGTGATAATCTAGGATCAGCTAAAACACTGAAATTTCTCTCAAACTTCTTATCATCAATCTGCATGACAACCTTATAATTTCCAGGTTTTACAAGTGGACCATTTCTATATGATCTACTCACATTATTATGCCAAGAACCCTTATGTCGCATATTCCAATGAAACCTGTTTATTCCTTTTTTTAAAGAAATTAAACTACTTGAAATAGATATAAAATCATTTGTAGACATTGAATATTCTTCTATTGTTTCTTCTTTATTTACACTAGAATAAGAGTTAATTAAATTATTATTTGAATTGTAGATTGAAAAAGTAATTTTTTCAATATTACTATTTACTAAATAATCAAAATCTATACTTGGTTCAGAGTAACTAATGTGATTAGTATTTCTATATCTATCTCTATATCTAATAGAATTATTCACAGGATATAAATTCATATCTTCACTTAAATTATATCTTAATAAATTAATGTTATCTAAAATCCAAAATGATCTTCCCATTGTAGATAAAATTAGATTTCCTCTATGAATTTTAATGTCTGTAACAGGTGTAACTGGTAAATTTAATTGTAAACTTTCCCAATTTTTTCCATCATCATAAGAAACATACATTCCAAACTCTGTTCCTGCATATAACAAGCCTTCCCTTATAGGATCTTCTCTTAAAACCCTAACAGGATAATTATTTGGTATTCCATTCGTTATTAATTCCCACGATTCTCCAAAATCTAATGTTTTATAGATATATGGTTTCCAGTCACCTAATTGGTATCTTAAAATTGTCACATAAGCTTTTTCCTTTTTAAAATGTGATGGTTCAACAGAATCAACTCTCCCTCCATTATTTAAATCATCTGGAGTTACGTTAAGCCATGTAATACCACCATCTTTAGTTAAATGAATTGGACCATCATTAGAACCAATCCATAAAATACCTTCAACTAGAGGAGATTCTCTTATTGAATATATTGTACTATAATACTCTTCACCTGTTATATCTCTAGTAATAGGGCTTCCAGATATTACCTGTTTATCATCTTCAAAAGCGGTCAAGTCTGGAGAAATTGTTTTCCATGTTTTACCATCATCAATAGTTTTATGAAGATATTGAGAACCATGATAAATAACATTGGGATTATGTGAAGAAACAAAAATTGGTGCAACTCTCTGAAATCTATATTTTAAATCCTTGGGATTATGCCCATAAATATTAGAAGCTCCTACATAATACTGCATTTCTTGTCCAGTCAACTTATTATATACACCAAACCTACCTTTACAATTAGAATAAACTATATTATGATTGCCGGGTTTAGGAACTGCAGGACCTGTTTCACATCCACCTGTGTTAATTATGTAAGCATTAGGTCCAGCTTGTACACCATAAGGTGGCCTGCTAGGAACAGCTATTGTTGAACTATTATCCTGTTGACCAGCATATAGCCAATATGGATATTGGTCATCTACTTCAACCTGATATAATTCTGCTGTAGGTTGATTAAATTGTGTGGTCCATGTTTTTCCAGAGTTAAAGGTAATATTAGCACCTCCATCATTTGATTGTATCCATATTGATGTGTCATTTGGATTTATCCAAATATCATGATTATCTCCATGAGGTGTAGATTTTGATTTCCATGTCTTACCACCATTATTAGATATCATAAATCTATTTGCACTCGAGTACAAAATATTAGAATTTTTTGGGTTTGACTCAACATTTAAATAATAAAATGGCCTATTAACTAATTCTTCTCTACTATTCATCAATTTAAATGATTTTCCCCTATCAACTGACCTATAAATACCACCTTTACCATCAGATGCTTCAATCATTGCATATAATTTATTAGGATCTTCTTTAGATACGGCTAAATCAATTTTTCCAATATACCCTTTTGGGAGTCCATCTGATAATTTCATCCAAGTATTTCCAGCATCAACTGACTTATATATACCACCATTTAATGAACCACTAATAATTGTCCACGGTTTTCTTTCAGCTCTCCAAGATGCAGCATATATAATATTTGAATTATCTGGAGCTAATTCTACATCAACAATACCAATTGAGTCAGAAATAAATAGAATTTTTTTCCATGATTTTCCTCCATCAATAGTTTTATAAAGACCTCTTTCTTTATTTTTTTGAAAAGGTTGTCCTATTGCAGCAACATATACATTATTTTGATTGTTTGGATCAATTTCAACTGCACCTATCTGACCCGCATTATTAAGACCAATAAAATTCCATGATTTTCCAGCATCAGTAGATTTATACATTCCTTTTCCAACAATTAAATTAGACCTAAGCCCATCAGTTCCTGTTCCTACGTATATAATATTAGGATTTTTTTGATAAACATTTATCGCACCAATCGAAGGAGATTTAAAAAAACCATCTGAAATATTTTTCCATGTAGTTCCAGCATCTGTAGTTTTCCATAAACCTCCACCAGTTGTACCCATATAAAAAGTATATTTTAATGATTCAACACCATGAACACTAGTTACTCTACCCCCCCTAGTAGGCCCTACATTTCTATATTTAAGATTATTAAAGCCTATTTTATTTTCATTAGCCAAACTATTAAAAGGTCTATTTATAAAAAAAATTGAAATAACTATTAATATTATGATTTTCAAATTCATATTAATTTTTTAATTTATTATAGACCGCATTAGTTATCATTATGTCCTGAACTGCAACACCAGTCAAATCTGCTACAGTAATATCATTTTCTGATTTTCTATAACTAATTTTAGAATCTATTACTAAGCCTAATTCGACAAGATTATTCTTATCAATTAGATTTTTATCTATTGCTTTTTTTGTTTCACCTCTTTCTAAACACTGAGATATACTATCAACGACTAAGCAATCGGCCATTTTAAGTATGTTTGGATCAAGCTCTTGTTTTTCATGTGTATCTGATCCAACTGCAGTTATATGCGTTCCTTTCCTAAGATCTCCTTTATTAATTAATGGTTCAGTAGAACTTGTTGTAGTAACTATTAAATTAGCTTTAGAACATAGTTCTTTTGAAGAATCAACTGATTCAATAATAAAACCCATCTTTGACATATCATGAATGTATTTATCAATATTTTTCTTACTTCTACCCAGCACAACAACATCTTTACAATCTGAAACCAATGCTAAATATTCAAGCTGCTTTCTTGCTTGAATACCAGTACCTAAAATTCCAATTCTATTTATTTGTTTGGGAGCTAAATACTTAGCACAAATAGCACCAGCTATTCCAGTTCTTATATCCGTTAGATGTCCCTCATCATGTAAAACACATTTTAAATAACCAGAATTCTTATCAAACATTACCATTAATCCATGACTCGTACTTAAACCAAGAAAATCATTTTTTGGAAATCCAGAAGCAACTTTTATGACATAGTTTTTATCACTTTTTATATAACCATATTTAATATGAACATCTCCTGGTGGATCATCAAAAATAAGTTCTCCAACAGGAGGAACAACAGAATTACCTCTTGAATACTCAACAAAACCTTTCTCTATCGGTTTTATTAAATCTAAACCCTTAAGTGCTTTATCTATTTGATTCCGATTATAAATTATAGAACTCATAAAATTGATTTTAATGTGTCATTTCCAATATTTCCACCACATATTACTATACCAACATTCATTCCCTTAAATAATTTTTTATTTTTTAAAAAACCAGCAACTGATACTGCAGCAGCTCCTTCAATTAATAATTTCTCATTAGCAATAAAGAATTTAATATTTTCAACAATTTCCTCTTCTGATACAAGATAAAAATCATCTATAAACTCCTCACAAAAATTGTAAGTTATAGAATCTCTCTCTATTCCTCCAGCAGAACCCTCAGATAGAGTTGGTAACGACTCAAATTCTATAATTTTTCCTTTATTTAATGATATTTTCATTACTGGAGAATTCTCTGGTGAACATCCTATTATTTTAATATTAGAATTTATTGATTTTAAATATCCTCCAACCCCAGAAATTAAACCACCTCCACCAACAGTTATAAAAACTACATCTAAATCTTTCATTTGATTAATCATTTCAACTCCAATCGTTCCTTGACCAGAAATCACATCAATATCATTATAAGGAGAGACAAATGATAAATTATTCTCTTCAGCATATGAAATTGCAGATGATTCAGCAATTAAACAATCATTCCCAGAATATCTTACTTCAACACCATACTTTTTTATTAATTCAACTTTTGAAGGAACAGCATTCTCGGGAACATAAACCAAGCCTTTCATTTTTAAATTCCTTAAAGAATA
>JAYZHG010000122.1:0-38255 GCA_036166735.1 Bacteroidota bacterium
CTTTTAGATTACCAACTGAAGCAGAATGGGAATATGCTTCAAGAGGAGGTAGAGATAATGTGAAATATCCATGGGGAAATCCATATACAAGAAATTCAAGAGGTTGTGTTCTTGCTAATTTTAAACCTGGAAGAGGAAACTATGTTGATGATGGATATGCTTACACTTCACCAGTAGGAGTATTTTTCCCCAATGATTTTGGTTTGTATGATATGTCTGGAAACGTTGCAGAATGGTGTGAGGACGCTTATTTAGATGCTTATAATCCTACTGTGTGGGAT
This sequence comes from Bacteroidota bacterium, assembly GCA_036166735.1. Classification (GTDB taxonomy): domain Bacteria; phylum Bacteroidota; class Bacteroidia; order Cytophagales; family MED-G16; genus JAPYTU01. Next base: position 282 of record JAYZHG010000122.1, read on the forward strand.
TTAAATCCTATTTATAGAGATGATACAAATGATAAAAAAGTTGTTCGTGGCGGTTCATGGAAAGATATTGCTTTTTTTATTGAAGTTTCTACAAGAACTTTTGAATACAAAGATTCTACAAGAGCTTTTATTGGATTTAGAACCGCTTTACCTCACTTAGGAAGAAATTTAGATGGTTTTTAGTAAAAAAATATTAGATTTAAGTACATAAATAATTAATAATTAGATAAGATGATAACAAAACAATCAAAAAATCCAGTTTTAAGATGGATTCAGAATGAAGATAACATGAACATGCTCTATGGTCTTGGAGCTGCTGTTGTAATATTAGGTGCACTTTTTAAATTACAGGGATGGCCTGGTGCAAATGCAATGTTGATTGCAGGGCTTGGAGCAGAGGCACTAATTTTTACTGTAAGTGCTTTTGATCCACCAACAATACATGAGTATGATTGGAGTAAAGTTTATCCTCAATTAGGTGTATCTGGAAAATCCGGGTCTGTAACTGCGAATATGGATACTTTGATGAAAGAAGCAAAAATTGAACCAGAGCTTTTAAGAAGTGTTGGTGCTGGTTTAAAGAAGCTTGCAGCACAGACTAAGAACGTAAATGATCTAGCTGACGCATCTGTAGCGACAAAAGATTATACTGAAAGCATAAAAGGAGCTAGTAAATCTTTAAAATCTGTAAATACTTCATATGGAACAATTTCATCTGCAGCTAAGGATATGGCTAGTTCATCCAATAATTTAAAAGAAGCTGTTGCATTGACTAATCAATACAAAAATAATTTACAGTCTGCATCAGAATCTTTGAAAGCTATTGTTTCTTCAGCAGGTGCAATTACAGATTCCGCTAAAGGAATGGCATCAACTCCCGCTCAAGCAGATAAGCTTAGTGCAGAGTTAGAAGCACTTACAAATAATTTGAATAAACTTAATAAGATTTATGGTGGCATGTATGATGCTATGCACAAATAAAATTTTAGTTATAAAATAAAATAAATTAAAACCAAATAGTTATGGCGGGTGGTCAAATGAATCCAAGACAGAAGATGATTAATTTGATGTATCTGGTATTAATTGCTATGTTGGCTCTTAATGTCGATACTAAAGTATTAAAGAAGTTTCTTATGATAAACCAAAGCTTTGAGTTTTCAAACGCTGAAAAAGTTATTGATAATAGTAATAAGGTTGAAGCAATAAGAGCAGCGGTTGATGATTCTGGTAATCGACAAGAGGATATAGATGTTTTAAACTTGTCTGAGGTTATTAGAAAAAAATCTGATTCCATTATTAATTATATGCATGCGAAAAAGAACCTTATTATTAGTGAGACAGGAGGTAAAAAAGATAATGGAGATATTAAAGGATATAAGAATATTGATTTTGTGTACAGTCATTTTAAATCGGATGGAAATGGAGAAGGGGAAGGAACAACTTTACAAATAATTCTTAATAATTTCTCAACTTTTATTCAAGATTCGGTTTTTTTAGGTGATGAAAGCTCTGGTATTCACGACATTGCAAGAAATGCAGATCAAATTCCATTATATGCTGATGATTTACCGACCGATCCTTCGTTTTCTTCTTTAAATTTTGGTTTTGGTACTTCTACGGGTGCAGGACTCGCTACAATAAGTCAACTACAATCTGATGTAATAAACCTTGAAGTGAAAGCATTAGAAAGATTAGCTGCTGCGGTTGGAGCTGCAGATTTAAAGTTTGATGTTGTTACGTTGACAACATTACCTGAACAAAGAGTTGTTGCAGCTGGAGCCAAATATAAAGCACAACTATTTTTATCAGCAGCATCTTCAGCTATAGTTCCGATTATGACTGCAGATGGAGATACATTAGACGTTAGTAATGGAAGGGGTTATTATGAGTTTACAGCTCAAGGAGGAGGATACGATAGAGATGGATTATCTCAGAAAAGTTATATTGGTGCCATTACTGTCACTTTACCTGGTGGTAAGGATACCACATTTGTTGATACTATTGATTATTATGTTGCAAGACCTGTAATTCAAATACAATCTGCATCTGTTCAAGCATTATATTTAAATTGTGGAAATGAAATTCAAGTACAGGTACCTGCATTAGGTTCAGATTATAATCCTACTTTTACTGTTAAAGGAGGAGATTTAGTTAGAGGATCTGGAACGGGTGAAATAACAATAATTCCAAATACTAATAAAGTAGATTTAAATGTAACTAATGCTGGAAATTTTCTTGGAACAAAGTCTTTTGGAGTAAGAAAAATTCCTGCTCCGGAAATACAAGCTAGGATAAAAGGAAAACAAATAGATTCAAAAAAAGGTATTCCAGTTAATACTGCAAGTTTTTCACTTGATGCAATTGCAGATGAAAGTTTTGCTGCATTTTTACCAAAAGATGCAAGATTTCAGGTTAGAGAAGCGGAAATTAATTTAGTTAGGGCAGGTAGAGGTGTTTCAAGAGTTAGGGCAACAAGTAAAAATATTAATTTATCAAAACTTGCTGGTAAAAGAAAGGGTGATAATATTGTTATAGAAATCAAACAAGTTGCTAGAGCTAATTTTAGGGGGGATGTTGAAAATTTTAGAAATTTTGTTCCACGCGTTATAAGTATTCCATTAAATTAAATTATGAGCAAACTAAATAAGATATTCGTACTTTTCATTTTATTATCATTAGCATCTGTAGATGAATCTTACTCTCAAGCTGAAGTTTCTGATGGGTATAACCCACTTTCATTAAGGCAAGTACATGAATCTTATTTGCTTTGGAAAAAAACTTTATGGAGAAGGGTTGATCTTGGAGAAAAACAGAACAAACCCTTTTTTGCTAGAAATCGAGAACTTTCTAAACTAATTATTGAAGGTGTTGAGAGGGGTGTTTTAATACCTTATTTAAATGATTCTGTCAATGATGATAATGTTATGAGTCGTGAAGAGTTTTTACAAAGAATTACTCAAGATGAAGGTGAGGAAGAAGATGAATTTACTGATGCAGTATTTGATGACCCATTTGCTGATTTAGATGATGACCCATTTGCAACGGAAGAAGAAGAAGCAACTGGACCACAGTTTATTCCAAAAAGAGAATTTAATATTATTGAAATAAGAGAAGATTTATACTTTGATAGAATTCATTCTAGAATTTATTTTGATATTCAAGCTATTAGTCTTTATTTGCCAGGAGATAGTTTTTTTAATCTTGGAGGATTTGAAAAACCAATTGCTTCATTTAGATTTATTGATTTATATAATTTATTTAAATCTATGCCAAAAGAAGCAATATGGTTTAATGAAACTAATATTGCTCAACATAAAAATTTAGGTGATGCTTTTTTGCTGAGATTATTTAAAGGACTTATTGTAAAAATAGCAAATGCAGATGATATTAGAGTTAGTGAGCTGTATGCAAATTCTAGAAAAGATGGTATTATGGCTAGTGTTCAGGTTGAACAGGATTTAATGGAATGGGAGTCTAATCTTTGGGAATATTAATTTTTTTCTTTTAAATATTTTATAATATTTTTTGCTTTTTTATTTCCAATTTCTTTTGCAAGATATTCAAATTTAATTTTTTTAATTTTTTCTATGGAGGTGTACTTTTGTAAAAGTTTAAATTTAGTTTTTTCTCCTATTCCAAAAATATTGTCTAATTCAGATTTTATAAAATTTGTGCTTCTTAAGTTTTTGTGATAAGATATTGCAAATCTATGTGCTTCATTTCTAATTTTTTGAATGAATTTAAGATGTTCAGATTTTTTATTTAGTAAAATTGGTATAGAGTCATTTGGAAAATATATTTCTTCTAACTTTTTTGCTATGCCTATAATATTTGTTTTGTTGTATAGGTTTAGTTTTTTTAATGCAGTAATAGCTGAGTTTAATTGTCCTTTACCACCATCTATAATAATTAAATTTGGTAATGAGGTGTTTTCTTTTAATATCCTTCTATATCTTCTATATACAATTTGTTTTATTGATTCATAGTCATTTGGTTTATTTATATTTCTAAGTTTATATTTTCTATATGCTTTTTTATTTGGTTTGCCGTTTAGAAATGAAACCATAGAAGCAACAATATTAGAATTTTGCATGTTTGAAACATCAAAACATTCAATGATTAATGGGATGGTTTTTAAATTTAATTTTTTTTTGATTTCTAGTAATAAATTTGTTGTTTTTGATTTTTTAATTAGATTTTTATTGATTGAATTTTTTTTATAAAAAAGAACATTTTTTAAACTCATATCAATTAATTTTTTCTTATCTCCTGTTTTGGGATAGTATATTTTCATTCCATCATATTCTGAATAATTTAATTTAAGATTTGTTATGATATTATTTTGATAAGTATTATGTTTTTTTTTCACATTAAAAATAATTTGTCTTAAGCTATCAGACTCATTTTCTAATTTTTTTTTCGTTTTAAATGTTTCGCTACTTAATATAATACCGTTATTTATTTTCATATAATTTATATAGTAGTTGTAGTTGTCCTTATCTATACCAAATACATCCAAATTTTTTAATTTATGATTTATGATTATGGATTTATTATTATATGATTCTAAAGTGTTAATTTTTTCTTTTATTTTTTGTGCATTTTCAAAATTTAAATTATGAGAATAAGATTTCATTTTTGTTTTAAGATTCTTAATAAGATTATGATTCTTTCCAAGAAGAATGGATTTTATTTCTTGAATATCTTGAAGGTAATCTTTTTCTTTTTGATGTCCAGCACATGGACCTTTACAATTTCCAATATGATACTCTAAACACACTTTAAATTTTTTCTTTTCAATATTATTTTTATTGAGAATTAAATTACAGTTTCTAATTTTATAAAGTTTATTAATAACTGAAAGTGTTTTTTTCATTCCTTTAACATTAGTATAAGGACCGAATATTTCTTCTTTTCTTGGATTAATTTTTCTTGAACTATATACTTTTGGATAAGGCTCCTTTGAAATGACTATATAGGGAAAAGTTTTATCGTCTCTTAATAAAATATTATATTTTGGTTTAATTTCCTTGATCAAGTTGTTCTCCAATAGTAAGGCATCATGTTCGTTTTCAGAAATAGTGTAAGAAATTTGATTTATTTCATTTACCATTTTGGAAACTTTTCTATTTTTTTGACTTTTGTTAAAATAACTTCTTACTCTATCATGTAAATTTTTAGATTTTCCTACATAAATAATTTTGTTTTGCTGATTTATAAATTTATAAATACCTGGTAGCTTAGGGATGTTCTTATTAATATTTTTTTTCATTGCTTAGAAGATGTCTGATGCATCTATTTTATCCATGAAAATATTTAATGAATCATCTTTCAACTCATTATTATATACAGAACAATCTATTTCTATACTTATTTTTTTTGATGGTTTATCAAATTTACCTTTATTAATATTTGTTGTAGAATCATTATAAACACTTAACATGTATTGTTGCCATATAGGCATTGCAGTTCTTGCACCTTGTCCATAAGCCCAATCTTTAAAATGAATGCTTCTGTCATCTCCTCCTACCCACGCTCCTGATACTAGGTTATGAGTTACCCCTATAAACCATCCATCGGAAGCATTTTGTGTTGTGCCCGTTTTTGCTCCAACATCATTGTTTATGGTTAATTCAGGATTTAATCCTCTTGCTGTTCCTCCTTCTTCTTCTTTTGATCCTTTTAACATATGTAGCATTAGAAATGCTGTTTCTTCACTTAAAGCCTCATTTTTAGTTGGAACAAATTTTTGAATTAAATTTCCATATTTATCCTCAATTCTAGAAATAAAAAATGGTTCAGTCCATATTCCTTTATTAATAAATGTACTGTAAGAACCAACTAAATCAAATAATGAAACATCCCCTCCTGCACCTAAACAAACAGCAGGAACAGGATCTAATTTACTTTTAATGCCCAGCTTTTTAGCATAATCTACTACTGTTTTTGGCGAAATTTTTTTGGTTATGAATGCCGTAATAGAATTTACAGATTTTGCCATGGCTTTTCTTAAAGTCATAGTTTCACCTGTCCATTTACCATTGTGATTATCGGGTCTCCAATAAGGGGGATCTTGTCCAGGTAATTCAAAAACAACAGGAGCATCAACAACTGGATAGCAAGGAGAATAACCATTATCTATCGCTGCAGCATAAACTATTGGTTTTATTGTGGATCCTGGTTGTCTTTTCCCTTGTTTAACGTGATCATATTTAAAATATTTATGGTTTATACCACCCACCCAAGCTTTTATATGACCTGTTTTTGGTTCTATAGAAATGAATCCTGCTTGAAGGAAATTTTTATAATATTTTAAAGAATCTATTACACTGAAAATAGTATCAATTTCTTGATCCCAACTAAATACTTTCATTTCTTTTTTCTCATTAAGTATATCGAATACCTTTGTGGTATCTCCATTATTATTTTTTAAAAGCTCTTTATAACGCTTAGTTCTTTTTATTGAATTTTTTAAAAAATCCTTTATTTCATATCCTTTCTCATCTATCCATGGATTTTTCCCATCCCAATGTTTATTAAATACATTTTGTAGTCTTTTCATTTGTTCTGCAACTGCATTTTCTGCATGAGATTGCATTTTACTATTAATAGTAGTGTATATTTTTAGTCCATCTGCGAAAAGATCATAATTATTCGTTTTGGCCCAATTAATAAGATAATTTTTTACTACAGTTCGGAAATAAGTGGCTTGTCCTACATTTTGATTTTCAACTTTATATGTTAAGTTTAAATCTAATGCACTTAATGAATCAAAATTCATTTTTGAAATTTTAGAATATTTATAAAGATTATATAGAATTTCTGTTTTTTTATTTATAGCATTTTCTGGATTATAAAATGGATTATATTTTGTGGGCTTGTTTAATAATCCTACAATAATAGAAGCTTCATTGTAATTAATTTGTGATGGAAGTTTATTAAAATAAGTTTTTGAAGCCACCTTTATTCCATATGAATTACTACCGTATTCAGCAGTGTTTAAGTACATAGAGAGTATTTCATTTTTAGTATAAAATTCTTCTAGTTTAACTGCTACAATCCATTCTTTTATTTTTGATATAATTAACCCTACGAAAGGTATATTACCTAATTTTCCTTTCATTTCATTTCTTATTTTAAATAAATTTTTTGCTAATTGTTGTGTGATTGTACTTCCCCCACCTTCTAATCCACTACTTCCTAAAGTAATTATGTTTTTAAATACTCCATAGGTTGCTCTTATAAGACCTTTAAAATCTATTCCAGAATGGTTATAAAATCTTATATCTTCCGTTACTAATAAAGTTGTGATGAGTTCATCTGATAATTCATGATATTTAACGGGAGATCTATTATATCTAAAATATTTTCCGAGTAAAATTGTATCATTGGAATAAAGCTCTGAAGATAATTCTGATTGTGGTTTTTCTAGATCTTGTAAACTTGGCATTCCGCCAAATAATCCAAATAGGTCAATTTTTATAGAATAAATTCCAAGCACAAAAACAATAATTGATAATGCAGATATAATCCATAGTGTTTTTATAATTTTTTTTAGTGAATTCATTTATTATAAAACTTTATAAAATGATTAAAATTTTTTGCTTCAAATAGAATATTCATATTTGTTTCCCCTATTACAAAATTAGCATTTACTTTTGACTCTTTGTTTAAAATATAATCATTGAATTTTTTTTCTATTTTTTTTAAATCTTGCCAATTTGTTTCGGATATAGCATAAAATTCAAAATTTTCTTTTAATATAAACTTATCTATATAGAGGACGTTTTGTAAGTTTAATTCTTTGGTAATTTTATTGATCATATTAAAAATAAGGTCTGATTTATCATTGTTTATTATTATATAATAAAATTTCTGGTCTTTTGCTTTGACTAGTTTTGGTAATCCTGAAAAAACAAATTTTTTCTGTACATCTTTAGCAGAGTTTAATAATGAATTAGCATATTCTGATGTGTTTATAAGTAATGAATTTTTTAAAAATTTTTTCAATTCATATTGAAGCGTAAAACTGCCATGCTTTTTACCTTTAGCTATTGATTTTAGAAGTGATAAATTTTCAAAGTATTCATTTTGTTTATAAAGTATTTTTAAAGAATCAATTTGTTTGATCACATAATCATTTTTTTCTGATAATAATTTTTCATATAATAGTTTATATAAGTCAAGTAATAAATTATACTCTTCAAATTCATCTATTTCATAATTAGGATTGATAATTAACTTAGCAAAAATTGATTCAGGAAATTTTTCTATTATATAATTTTTATAATAATTTTTTTCTTCAGAGAGTAGATACAGTTGATATAATACATCTGGTAAAAATTCTGATTCAGAAAACCTATTTATTAATTGAGTATATGTTTTGATTCCTTTGTTAATTTCATTTAGATTTTGAATATAAATTTTCCCTAGCTCATATAAAGATTTTTCAATTTCATTTAATAGAATTTTTTTATCTTCAATTTTAAATGGCAATAGAGAAATTAAATATTCTTTATTGATATTTTCATTGGTTTTTTTTTCTGAAGTTATGATTGATTTTTTTTCTATTTCTATTTCATTATTTGAAACGAATATGATTTTTGATTGTACTCTCCAGTTATCGGTTAGATTTCTATCTCCCCATTTGCTATAGAACTCATCTTTTCCTCTATTAACAATTGATATATTATTAAAATACCAAACAGAATTATTAGTTGTGGTTATGATTTTAGAATCTTCGTCATAAAAGTTTAAACTTTCTTTTGGTTCAACTTTTTTCTTTTTCTTTTCTTTTTTTAGTTTGTTTATATAATCATTTAATATATTATCTAGTTCATTTTGTGATACTTTTGTTAATGATATTAAACTATCATTTTTATTGATAGTTAATAAATTGTCTACTAATTTATTTAGCACATCACTTTTATCTTTTAACTGTTTATAAAGTACATTTTCTCTATTAATATTTTGTAAAGCACTATCATAATATAGTTTTGATATAGAATAATTATTGTATTTATAATAATGAATATTTGCTATTTCTAGATGTGCTTTGAACAATAAATTTTTATTGTTAATTGTTTTTTGAATTGACAATTTATAATTGTCAAGTGCTTTATTTAAAGAATCTTTTTCGTAATAATATTGTCCTAATTCAAAATAAATTCTATTTAAATAATCATTGTTTTTTTTATCTCTTATCAATTTTTTAAAATATTTGTTTATGGTTTCTTGATCTGATGATTTTGTTGATGATCTGACATAGTATAATTTTGCAAAAAGTTCGATTTCTAATTTTGGATTATTTTTAATACATTTTTCAAAATATTTTTGAGCCTCATCATAGTTATTATTATTTAAATGTATTTGTCCGATTAAGAAATAGACTTTATTTTCTAATGTCCTGTCTTTTGTAAGATTTTCTATTTTTTTTAAGTTAATAAGTAGCTCACTATTCTTTTTTAATTGCTTAAATAAGTAGACAGAATACTTATAAAAATCTATTTGATAATCATTATATATAGTTGTATTTTTAAGATAGTTGTATACTTCTTCAGCTTCATTAAACTGTTTGTTTTCAGTATATGAACGCATTAAATTTATTAAAGCTAAATCTTTGGCTTTTTTTATATTGGATTTAGAATTAACATATTTGAGAGTAATTATAGATTGTTTTAAGTTTAAATCAAGTAATCTTGATTTTCCTATTAAAACATAACTAGGATACACATATTTGGATTCAGGATGTCTTTGAATAAGTATAGACAGTTTTTCTATGCTTTTTTTTGTTTTTTCACTATGTTGGTTGACTACAGAAGAATCAATTGTATAATTTATTGGAATTAAGCTATCATAATTAATGATTGTGTTATTTTCAAGGGTTAGTTCAATATCATTGATAATTTCATTAGCAACAAAATATGCATTGTATTTAGCTGTGGTATCGTCATATATTTTATTTATTATAGAATTACATGCATTTAAAGTTATTAAAACAAAGATTGATGTATATAACCTAATTTTATTTGTATACTTAATCATACATTTAATTTAACATTTTAGAAAACGATTCTTTTTAATAATTATTTTTATAAATAAATTGGCATTAATTATTATTTTAATATGAGGCATAAAATCATTAAGTGGTTTAAGTTTAAACTTCAAATAATTTTTAGAAATGAAAGAGATTTTAAAGACATAATCTTATTTGATTTTTCAAATTTCAATTTAATCATTTATACTATTTTATTTTTCTTTATAATATTTTCATTTTCTTTTTTTTTATCAACTACAATATTACAAAAATGGTTTGATCCTAGATATGCAGAACAAAAAGCTAATGAGCAAATAATTGATTTATCTACTTCTATTGATTCATTAATTACTTCAGTTGAAGTAAAGGATCAGTTTATTGAAAATATTATGGTTATTATATCAGGAGAAGAAAATAGAAAATTAGAATTAGAAATTGAAGAAAAATCTTCTTTGGGAAATGACATTAAATCTAATTATGCTGCTGTTGATTCTTTTTTTAGGAAAGAATTTGAAAAAAATATTAATTATTCTGAGATTAATGATTATTCATCTTATGATGAAAATATTTTTTTAAACCTTATTTCTCCAGTTTCTTCTGGTATTGTATCAAGTGTTTATAATCCATCTCAAAAGCATTTTGGAGTAGATTATGTTTGTAAGAAAGATGAACCAGTAAAATCAGTTTTTGATGGTATTGTAATATTTTCTTCATGGACACAGGATAATGGTTTTGTTATTTCAATAGTTCATCCTAATAATATTATTTCTATGTATAAGCATAATGCTAAAATATTTGTCCAACCTGGTCAGTCGGTTAAAACGGGGGATGTAATTTCAATTATAGGAGATACAGGAGAATTATCTTCTGGTCCACATTTGCATTTTGAATTATGGTTAGATGGTAAATCTATAAATCCTTTAGAATTTATTTCATTATAACTAAATTTGTAATATTACTAAAAAACCAAATTTTTAAAAAGTGGATAATTCAAACGGAACAAATAATATAATTGGGGAAGGCAGTAAATTAAAAGGCAATCTTAGTACTGCTGGTAATATTAGACTAGAAGGGAAGGTTATAGGCAATATTAAATCATCTTCAAAAGTAGCTTGTGGAGAAACTTCAACTGTAGATGGAAATGTTATTGCTGTAAATGCAGAAATTGCTGGGAAAATTACTGGAAAAGTAAATGTTACGGAATTGCTTATTTTAAAATCATCAGCAGTAATACATGGTGATATTTCAAGTAAAAATTTAATTATTGAATCGGGAGCAACTTTTAATGGAGCTTGTAATATGGGGGGAGTAGAAGAAGAAACTATTCCAGATAATGAACCATCTGATAATAATAATGACTAGTAAAAGATATTTTCTAAAATACCTTAATCTTAGTTTCGAATTTTTTTTTATTTTATTGATATCAGCAATTGCTGGATATTCTATTGATTATTTTTTTGAAATTCAGTTTTATATTTTTACAATGACCCTTCCAATTGTTTCCTTTTTTTACTCATTGTATAAAATTTATAAAAATGTTGATAGGTGATCAATGTAACGAAAATTAGTAGGATCTTTTATGTGTTCATTATATCCTTTGGAATATTTATATATTTTATTGATTCAGCATATTTTCATAAATATTTTTTGATTATTATAATGTTTAATATTTCACTTGATATTTTATTTAGAACATTATATAAAAATGCTTTATTACAAAAAGAAAAGGGCGTTTCTGTTGTATTATTAAGTAGTGTTTTGAGGTTGCTTTTATCTTTTCTTTTTCTTTTTCTTTTTGGACTTTTTTCACCAGACAATTATCTTATTTTCGTTTTAAATTTTTTAATTGTTTTTTTGTTATTTGTAATATTTGAAATAACAATTCTATTACGTAATTTGCAACATATTTAGACGAAATATGTATTTGAAACAGAAATCATTTATTATTTATTTTATTTTTATTGTTTGTTTGTGTTTTTCAAATTTCGTTTTTGCTTTTTCTGAAGATAAAAAAGAAAAAATTGAGATGGGACCAATGATAATGCATCATATTTTGGATGATTATCAATATGAAATCACTGAAGGATTAGTGATTCCGTTGCCCATAATAGTTTATTCAAAAACTGATGGTTTAAAAATATTTTTATCTTCAAATCTTTTTGATGAGGATCATAATCCTAAAAAAGATGGTTATATGGGGTATTTATATGATCATGGTCATTTAAAAACAATAGACTCAAATCATTCATTTATAGACCTTTCTGTGACAAAAAACGTTTTGTTTTTATTTATAAATGCATTTTTAATGTTATCAATTTTTCTGCTTGTGGCGAGGGGTTATAAATCAAAAAATCGTGCTCCAAGGGGGATTCAATCTGTCGTAGAACCGTTGATAATTTTTATTAGAGATGATGTAGTAAAACCTAATATTGGTAAAAATTTTGAAAAGTATTTACCTTATATGCTCACTCTTTTCTTTTTTGTATTTTTTGGTAATTTGTTAGGATTATTACCAGCTGCTGCAAATTTAACTGGAAATATAGCTGTTACTATGGTTTTAGCTTTATTAACATTTTTAATAACAAATTTGTCTGGTAATATGAATTATTGGAAACATATATTTTGGACACCAAATGTTCCACATGTTATGAGAATAATTATTTTACCAATTGAAATAATTAATGTTTTTACTAAACCATTTTCTTTAATGATAAGACTTTTTGTTGCAATAACTGCTGGTCATATTGTTTTGTTGAGTTTTATAGGAATGACGTTTATTTTTCAAAGTTATTTTGTAGGACTTTTGAGTGCTTTATTTGCAGTATTATTAAATATTATAGAAATAGTAGTTGCTGTTATTCAAGCTTATGTATTTACAATGTTTTCTTCATTTTACATTGGCTTAGCAGTTGAACAGCAACATTAAAAAAAAATTATGTTAAACTTTTAAATTAATTAATTATGATTGGATTATTGATATTAGACATGAGTAATGCTCTTTTAGGGGCTGCAATAGGTGCGGGTTTATCTGCAGTTGGAGCAGGTATTGGGATAGGTATTATTGGGGGTAATGCTTTACAAGCAATAGCTAGACAACCTGAAGAATTTGGTAGAATTTTTTCAACTATGTTTATTATAGCAGCTTTGTGTGAGGTTATTGCTTTAGTAGGATCTCTTGTTGCTTTATTGATATTATTTGGAGCTATTCCTGAAACATACTTATAATCTTAATGATTTAAATATATTATGGATTTATTAACTCCAGGTTCAGGTTTGATATTTTGGCAATTATTAGTTTTTGCTATTTTATTATTTGTTTTAGCAAAATTTGCTTGGAAACCTATAATCAAGTCTTTAAATGAAAGAGAAAAATTTATTAGAGACTCTTTAAATTCAGCTAAAAAAGCAGAAGAAGATTTAATTAATATTAATAAAAATAGTGAAGAGTTATTGTCTAAGGCGAGAAAAGAAAGAGAACAAATTATAATTGATGCTAAAAAATTGTCTAATTTAATGCAAGATGAAGCTAAATCTAAGGCGAAAGAAATGGCTGATTCGATAATTCAAGATGCTAAAAAAGTAATTGATACTGAAAAACAAAATGCATTAAAGGATGTCAAAAATACAGTTGCTAATTTGTCTTTGGAAATTGCTGAGAAAATTCTTAAAAAGGATTTAGAAAGTGATGCATCACAAAAGAAGTATGTTAATGATTTAATTAAAGAAGTGAATAATTCTAAACTATGAGAAATAATCGTGCGTCTGAGAGATATGCAAAATCTCTTTTTCAGTTATCAATAAAAGATAATTTGTTGAATGATATTAAGTCAGATATAGATTATTTGAAAAAACTTTTTTCTAGTTCAAGAGAAATTTCTCAATTATATATTAATCCTATTATTCCAATTCATCATAAAATTGAGATTACCAATAAAATTTTTGAAGGAAAAATAAATGATTTAACTCTAAGAATGATGTTAAACGTTATTTATAGAAAAAGAGACAATCTTATTGAAAATATATTGTTAAAATTTAATGAAATATATAATGATTATAATAATATAGTTGAATCTGAAATTATTACAACATCAAAACTTGATCATGATAATCTTGAATATATTAAAAGATTTGCTAAAAAAATCACCAAGAAAAACATTTTCTTAAAAGAAAAAACAGATAACAATATAATTGGAGGATTTAATTTAAAAGTTGGTGATAAAATGTACGATTGTACTGTGTCAAAAAAAATCAAAGAAATAAAAAAAATATTAATTAATAACTAAATATAAAAATATGTCAGATATTAGACCGGATGAAGTTTCAGCTATAATTAGAGAACAATTATCCAATTTTAAATCAGAATCTGAGTTACAAGAAACAGGAACTATTTTACAAGTTGGTGATGGTGTTGCAAGGATATATGGACTTTCAAATGCTCAATCAGGTGAATTACTTCAATTTGAAAATGGAATTAAGGGGTTGGTTCTTAATTTGGAGGAAGATAATGTGGGTGCTGTTTTAATGGGAGATTCTAGAAATATAAAAGAAGGAGATAATGTTAGTAGATCTGGAGAAATTGCCTCAATTGAAGTTGGAGATGAAATGTGTGGGAGAGTTGTAGACACTCTTGGAAATCCAATTGATGGGAAAGGAGATATCAAAGGAAAATTGTATAGTATGCCTTTAGAAAGAAGAGCACCAGGCGTTATTTATAGACAACCAGTAAATGAGCCACTTCAAACAGGTATTAAAGCAATTGATTCAATGATTCCAATAGGAAGGGGTCAAAGAGAGTTATTAATTGGAGATAGACAGACTGGTAAAACAGCGGTTGCAATTGACACAATAATAAATCAAAAAGAATTTTATGATAAAGGAGAACCTGTGTATTGTATATATGTTGCGGTTGGACAAAAAGCTTCAACAATTGCTCAAGTAACATCTATATTAGAAAAAAATGGAGCTCTTTCTTATACTATTATTGTTGCCGCTCCATCTTCAATTCCAGCACCAATGCAATTTTTTGCTCCTTTTACTGGTGCAGCAATTGGTGAATATTTTAGAGATACTGGCAGATCTGCATTAGTTATTTTTGATGATTTATCAAAGCAAGCTGTTTCCTATAGAGAGGTTTCATTATTATTAAGAAGACCTCCGGGAAGAGAAGCTTATCCTGGTGATGTTTTTTATTTGCATTCAAGATTACTTGAAAGGTCAGCTAAAATAATTAATGATGATAAATTAGCATCAGAAATGAATGATTTGCCTGATTCTTTAAAGAAAAAAGTTAAAGGAGGGGGTTCTTTAACGGCGTTGCCAATAATTGAAACTCAAGAAGGCGATGTTTCAGCTTATATTCCTACTAATGTTATTTCTATAACAGATGGTCAAATATTTTTAGAGTCTAACTTATTTAATTCAGGAATTAGACCTGCAATTAATGTTGGTATTTCTGTATCAAGAGTTGGTGGGCAAGCTCAAATAAAGCCAATGAAAAAAATTGCTGGAAGTTTAAAATTAGACCAAGCAGCTTTTAAAGAGTTAGAAGCTTTTTCTAAGTTCGGTTCAGATTTAGATGCAGCAACTCAACTTATTATAGATAGAGGTAAAGTAAATCAAGAAATATTAAAACAAGCTCAGTATTCACCTTTAAGAGTTGAAGAACAATGTGCAGTTATTTATGCATCGACAAAAGGATTTTTTGATGGTGTTGAATTGACAAAGATTTCTTCATTAGAAGAAGAATTTCTACAATACATTAATACAAATTGTAAAAATGTTTTGGATGAATTATCGAAGGGAATTTTAAATGATAAAAGTTTAAAAATCATTGAAGATTCAGCTAAAAAAATTGCTGCTAATTATAAATAAATATTTATGCCAAGCATAAAGGAAGTAAAAAATAGGATAGGTTCTGTAACATCTACTCAGCAGTTAACTAAAGCCATGAAAATGGTGGCGGCTGCAAAATTAAAACGAGCCCAAGATAAAGTAATTCAATTACGTCCTTTTTCTAACAAGTTAACTGCAATATTATCTAATTTGTTTTTTAGTGGAGGTGTTGAAAATAAGTATTTTGTAAAAAGAGAAATTAAAAATGTTTTAATTATAGTTATAGGATCAGATAGAGGATTGTGTGGAAGTTTTAATAGTAATCTTTATAAAGAATTTAATGTTTTTATTTCTGAATATTATAAAAACAAATCCATTACTGTTTTGCCAATTGGGAAAAAAACCAATGATTATTTTAAAAAAACAAATTTTTCTTTAATAGATGATTTTTGGCAATCTTTAGGGGATTTTAATTATGAAAAAGCTTCTCATATAACAGATTTTATATTAAAATTATATGAATCATCTAAATATGATAGTGTAGATATAATATATAATGAATTTAAAAATGTTGCGGTGCAAAATACAATTGCAGAAAATTTTTTACCAGTGGAAGAAACTCAAAAGCAAGATGAGGCTAATTTAAATTATATTTTTGAGCCAGATAAAACAAAAATTATATCTGAGTTAATTCCTCAAACTTTAAAAACACAATTTTTTAAATCTGTTTTGGAGTCTAATGCCTCTGAACAAGGATCAAGAATGACCGCAATGAGTCAGGCGACTGATAATGCTGGTGAATTGCTTAAAGAATTAAGGTTAACTTATAATAGAACAAGACAAGCTGCTATAACCAAAGAAATTTTAGAGATTGTAGGGGGAGCTGAAGCTCTTAATAATTAATTTACTTGTTAGTAGTAATTCTTTCAACGGGTATAGATGCATCAAAATTATATCTATAAGTATGGTGAATTTTTCCTGGTTTTATTTCATCTGTTGCTTGAACTTGTTGAGCCACTCTTATCATTGCATTATTAAAATCTGGAATCCAATTTAATTCTATATCTGTATAAGCAAGTTTTTTCTGTATAGTTTCACTACTTGCCATTATTAATGCTCCATCAACTCCTTTTCCTTGATGTTTTGGTACAATTCCAAAAACCAAACCTATTATTTTTTTACATGATTTTTTAATTTTTAAGTGATAAAAAGTTTTTATTTTACCAATTAAATTCAATTTTCCGTTCACGTGTTTAAAAATCTGATTCATTTCAGGTATGCAAATAAAAAAACCAATAGGTTCTTTTTTTTCATAAGCAAACCATAATATTTTTTCGTCTAGTATTGGTTTGAGTTGATTAAAAATATCTTGAGCGTGAGCTAATTTTAAACTAGAAACACCAGGATATTTTGCCCATGCTTCATTATAAATTTTCATAAAATCTTCAATATATTTATTGATGTATCTCTTTTCTAGCATTTTAAAATTATAATTAGGATTACGTTTTGCTATATCTGCCTTATATTGAAGTTTTTTAGAGAGTGGGGTTTTAATTTTTTTTAAAAATGTAAATTGTTTAAATAAAATTTTAAATCCATAATTTTCAAATAAACTAGTATAATATTTTTTTCCATAATTTTGAAGATAATTTGGTTCGATATCAAATCCTTTTGCTAGACAACCCCACCATTTATCTCTTTCTCCAAAATTTATAGGACCATCCATAGATTGATAGCCTTCATTAATAAGCCATTCTTTAGCTTTATTAAAAAGTAGATTTGCAGCATTTTGATCATTGATGCATTCAAAAAATCCGCATCCCCCTATTAATAATTTATTATTTTTTGATTTTTTTTTATCATAGAATGCGGCAATTCTACCTATCAATCTATTTTCTGATACCAGAATCCATCTTGAAATTTTACCGTGTCTGAATGTTTTGTTTTCTTTATTATTAAATACTGAATTTATGTCTTTATCTAATGGTCGTATCCAATGTTTTTCATTAGAATAGATATTTAATGCGACATTTATAAATTTTTTTTCAGTTTTTTTATCATTTACATGAAATAACTTCATTTATATTTAATTTGTGTTTCATAAAAACAATTCTTTCAATAATTTAGTTCATTATTTTATAAACAACATATAACCTTTTAAATATTATTGTATGGATGCTATATCCAATATATCTGTTTTAATAAACCTTCTTTTAATTGGGATGTTTATTGTTTTTATAGTTCTTTCTTTAGTTTATGTATTGGGTAAAATTTTAATATATTTTTCAAATATTTTTAATGTGAAAGAAGCATCATTAGATGTAGAGAAGGAAATTGAAAAAAAAATAAATCATCTAACTAATGGTAAAGGGCGTGTATTGAAAATAACAAAATTGGATTAAAAATGCCAAGAGAAATCAAGTTTTGTTTACTTTATAGAGACATGTGGCAATCTTCAGGAAAGTATATGCCAAGGGTTGATCAATTAGTAAAAGTTGCTAATCCAATAATAAAAATGAATTGCTGGGATCGAGTTGAAACTAACGGAGGTGGATTTGAACAAATTCAATTATTAGCTGGTGAAAATCCAAACAAAACAGTTAGAGAATGGACACAACCATTTAATGATTCTGGTATTCAAACTCAAATGCTTGAAAGAGGGTTAAATGCTCTTAGTCTGCATCCTGTTTCAAAAGATATTAGAGAACTAATGTATGTGGTTAAGAAAAAACAAGGGACTGATATTTCAAGATCTTTTGATGGATTAAATGATATTAGAAATTTAGAATTATCGATTAAATATGCAAAATCTGCTGGAATGATTTCTCAATCCTTCTTGTGTATAACTCACTCAGAAATACATAATATAAAATATTATATTGATTTAGCAAAAGAATTAATTAAAATGGGAACGGATGAAATAGCTATTAAAGATATGGCTGGAATTGGAAGGCCATCTTCATTAGGAAAAATAGTTAAAGGTATTAAGTCATTTAGTTCTAATACATTAGTTCAGTATCATGGTCATTCTGCTCCTGGTTTTTCTGTAGCTTCTTCACTTGAGGTTGCTAGAGCAGGTGCTGATATTATTGATGTTTCGATGGATCCTCTTTCGTGGGGTACAGCACATGCTGATTTATTAACAATTTATGAAGTTTTAAAAGACGATGGATTCTTATTGAAAGATATTAATATGAAGTCATATAGGGATGTAAAAAATTTGACTCAAGAATTTATTGATGAGTATTTGGGATATTATATAAATCCAAAAAATAGACTTATGAATTCATTACTGATTGAATCTGGATTACCTGGAGGAATGATGGGTAGTTTAATGAATGATTTAGAGAAAAGTCTTAAAAGTGTTAACAGGTGGTTATTAAAAAATAGTAAAGATAAAATTTCAATAGATTGTTTATTTTCTTTGTTATTAGATGAAGTAAAATTAATTTGGCCAATTTTAGGTTATCCTCCTCTAGTTACTCCTTATAGTCAATATGTAAAAAATGTTGCACTCGGAAATGTAATTCAAAATATTAAAGGTAAAGAAAAGTGGAGTCTTATAGATGATAATACTTGGGATATGCTTCTTGGAAAATCAGGTAAACTACCAGGAAAATTAGGTGATGAAATAATTAAACTATCTAATAAATTAAATAAAACTTTTTATAAAAAAAACCCTCAGGATTTGTTTGAAAACACTTTAGAAAAAAATAAAAATGAAATGAATGAATTGAATTGGGATTTTGGAAAAGATAATGAAGAATTGTTGGAGTATTCTTTACACAAAACTCAATACATAGATTTTAAGTCTGGAAAAGCAAAAAGAAATTTTGAAAAAGATGTTTCAAGAAAAAAATCAGATAAAAAATATGACTATATGCCAAAATTTTCAAATCCTAAAATTGTTGAAATTTTAGATATAAATAGTGAAAAATATGAAATTGAGTATAGTATTGAAAATGATGAATCCTCTCATAATAGTATTAGTGGTAAAGGAGAAAAAATATTGTCACCAATTGAAGGCAAAATTTTTTTAACAAAAGAATCTAATGATGTTCCTATTAAAGTTAATGATAGTGTTAATAAAGGAGACGTATTATGTTATATTGAATCAATGAAAGTTATTAATGCAATAAAGTCAGAATATTCTGGAAGAATTGCACAAATTTGTTTTAATGATGGGGATGAAATATATGATGATGATGTATTATTTTTAATAGATTAATATGGAATTTTTAGAGAGAATTATTGAAATGACAAGTTTTGAAGAATTAATTTTTCAACCAGAGTATTTGTTAATGATTTCATTAAGTTTATTCTTACTGTATTTAGGAATAGTTAAAAAATATGAACCATTACTTCTTGTGCCAATTGGATTTGGTGTATTAATAGCAAATATTCCAGGTGCTAATTTAGGAGTAGTTAAAATAGAAGAATCTCTTGGTTTATTAGAAATCGCTAAAGAACATGGAATAATTAATTTATTGTACTATTCTCTTATAAAAACTGGTTTTCTTCCACCAATTATATTTATGGGAATTGGAGCATTAACGGATTTTGGACCAATGCTAAAAAATTTAAGATTAGTCTTTTTTGGAGCTGCAGCACAGTTTGGAATTTTTACAGTATTGATATTAGCAAGTTGTATAGGTTTCTCAAATCAAGAGGCTGCTGCTCTGGCTATTATTGGTGGCGCTGATGGTCCAACTGCTATATATACTGCAATTATTTTAGCACCACATTTATTAGGTCCAATTGCTATTGCTGCTTATTCGTATATGGCGTTAGTCCCGGTATTAATTCCTATGGTTGTCAAATTAACTGTTTCCAAGAAAGAACTTTTAATTAATATGAAAAAACAAGATGAGAAGTATCCTAGTTCAGTAGAAATTAAAAACATGCATGCTCTCAAAATTGTTTTTCCAATTTTAATGACTTTGATGATATCAATTATAGTTCCTTCAGCCACTCCGTTAATTGGGTTTTTAATGTTTGGAAATCTTATTAAAGAAATAGGTGTTTCAACTGTAAGATTATCTAAAGCTGCATCGGATACGATATTAAATACTAGTACTATTTTTCTTGGCTTATCTATAGGAGCTACTATGACACCATCTTCGTTTTTAAATTTAGAAACAATTGGAATTATTGTTGGAGGACTATTTGCATTTATGATTTCAATATTTAGTGGAATAATGGCAGTTAAAATATATAATTTGTTGATAAAGAAAAAAATTAACCCTTTGATAGGTGCAACTGGATTAAGCGCTGTTCCAATGGCAAGTAGAGTTGCTAATGAATTAGCATTAAATGAAGATAATAGTAATCATATTATGCACTATGCTATGGCAAGTAATATTGCTGGAGTTATTGGGTCTGCAGTTGCAGCTGGAATCTTAATTACCTTTCTTTCCTAATTAATTTATGAGAAAACTTATTGTTGTAAATGTTTGATTAAATTATTTGAATTTTTGTGAATAATAACTTCTTTAAAAATATCAAAATATAAGAAATCATTTTTTATCATATTTTTAAATTGATTTATAAGAGGTGTGTAATATTCATTTATGTTCATAATATGAATACTTGTTTTTTTTATCTGTAAACTTTTCCATGTTATAATTTCAGATATTTCTTCTAAAGTTCCTATCCCTCCTGGTAAAGCAATAAAGACGTCTGATAAATCATACATTTTTTGTTTTCTTTCATGCATATCTTTTACAGTATATAGCTTAGTTATTTTTGTGTTGATGATTTCTTTTTTGTATAAAATTTTTGGAATAACTCCTATAACTTTTCCGTTGTTTTTTAGAACTTCATTTGCTATTAATCCCATAAGACCAATTTTTGCACCTCCATATACAAGAGACATGTTATTAGAAGCAATTATTTTACCAATATTTTTTGTTTCTTCAATAATAATATTGTCTTGGGAATTGCTTGATCCGCAAAAAACACAAATTTTTTTTGACATATTTTAAACAACTAATTTTAATGACTTTCTGTAATAATTATAATGCAAGATATTGGAATTTTTAAATCATATATATCTTCAGACAATTTTATTATTAGGTGGCTTTTTTATACTATCTATTTCTTCTTTTCAGATTAGTCTTTTTTTTAGTAAAATTTAATTTTTCAAAAAGGTATATTTGTGAGATGAACAATCAAGAATTGTTGAAGAAAATAATTTCTCATTGTAAGGAATATGGTTTTGTATATCCTTCAAGTGAAATATATGATGGATTAAGTGCAGTATATGATTATGGCCCTTATGGATCTTTACTTAAAAATAATATCAAAGAATTTTGGTGGAAATCTATGGTTCAATTAAATGATAATATTGTTGGATTAGATTCTGCAATATTTATGCATTCAAATACGTGGCAAGCTTCAGGACATATTGATGCATTTAATGATCCTCTGATTGATAATAGGGATTCAAAAAAAAGATATAGAGCAGATTTGTTAGTTGAAGAATATATTGAAAAAATTCATTTTAAAATTTCTAAAGAAATTAAAAAAGCAGAAAAAAAATATGGAGACAGATTTGATAAAGAAGAATTTTTAAAAACTAATTTAAGAATTATTGAAAATTCAAAAAAAATTAAAAAAATATCAAAAACATTAAATCATTGTTTAATAACTAAAGATTTAGTTGGCCTTAAAAATTTGATTCTTGAATTAGGAATTAATGATCCAGTATCTGGTACACAAAATTGGACTGATGTTAAGCAATTTAATCTAATGTTTTCAACTAAAATTGGATCAAATGTTGATACGTCTAGTTCAATTTATCTTAGACCTGAAACAGCTCAAGGCATTTTTTTAAATTTTTTAAATGTTATTAACTCAACGAGAGTAAAAATACCTTTTGGAATTGCTCAAATTGGAAAAGCTTTCCGTAACGAAATTATAGCTAGACAATTTGTGTTTAGAATGAGGGAATTTGAACAAATGGAAATGCAATTTTTTGTTGAACCTGGAAAAGAGATGAATTTTTATGATGATTGGAAAGATAAGAGAATGAAATGGCATAAAAGTTTAGATTTAGGAGATCATTTATATCGATTTCATAATCATGAAAATTTGGCTCATTATGCAAATGCAGCATGTGATATTGAGTTTTTATTTCCTATGGGATTTAAGGAATTAGAAGGCATACATTCTAGAACAGATTTTGATTTGAAAAGTCATCAAAAATTGTCAGGTAAAAAAATAAATTATTATGATCAAAAAACTAAATCTAGCTTTATCCCATATGTTATTGAAACATCTGTTGGTTTAGATAGATTATTTTTATCAGTATTATCGGCTTCTTATCAAAATCAAAAATTAAAAAATGGAACAGAGAGAATTTTTCTTAAAATTCCTTTTGAAATTGCACCAATTAAAGCTGCAATATTACCACTTAATGCGAAAGATAATTTACCAGAAAAGGCTATGTTATTATATGATGAATTAAAAACATTTTTTAATATTCAATACGATGAAAAAGATTCAATTGGTAAAAGATATAGAAGACAGGATGCTATTGGAACACCTTATTGTATAACGTTCGATTATGATACACTAAAAGATAATTCTGTAACTATAAGAAATAGAAATTCTATGGTTCAGGATAGAGTTTTATTATCTTCAACAAAGGATTATATCATTAACAATGTATCAATTGATAATTTGTTAACACAAGTATAATGATTGATAATTTTTCAAATTTTATTTTAAGATATAGAGTCTTTTTTGTTTCTATAATTTTTCTTTTTACAATTTTCATGGCTTATCAAAGCCAGTTTGTAAGGTACAACTATAATTTTGCTCAAACAGTTCCTGATTCCGATGAGGATATGATCTATTATAAAGGGTTTAAAAAAATTTTTGGTGAGGATGGAAATGTTTTTGCAATTGGGTTAAAGGATTCTTTAATTTTTGATATTAAAATATTTAATAATTATAATAAATACGTACAAAATTTAGAATCTATTAAAGGCATTAATGGTGTTTTAAGTTTACCTAATTTAAAAGTTTTAACTAAAGATGAAGTTAACAAAAGTTTTAATTTTCAAAATTTATATAGCCCCTTTCCAACTACTCAAAGCGAACTTGATAGTCTTTTGATTTTATCTAAAAATCAAAAATTTTATGAGAATAAAATTATAAATAGTGAAGGCGCTGTTACTCTACTTATAACAATAGATCAATCGATACTTAATTCTCCTAATAGAAATAATTTGATGTTGAAACTAATTGAAGTAAGTCAAGAGTTTTCAAATAAAAATAATATAGATTTTCATTATGCGGGATTGCCATATTCAAGATATATAATTGCTGAAAGTGTAAAGTCTGAATTAGTAATATTTCTTATTATTTCTATCTTAATAACTTCTATTATTTTATTTATTTTTTTTAGATCTTTTGATACAGTTTTTGTTCCAATATTAATTATTACGGTTGTAGTTATATGGGTTTTTGGAACTTTATCATTATTAAATTATAAAATAACATTACTTACAGCCCTTCTGCCTCCTTTAATAGTTGTTATTGGAATTCCTAATTGTGTGTATATGTTAAATTATTATCATTTTTCATTAAATAAATTTTCTTCTAGAAAAGAAGCAATTTCACATGTAATCAAGACAATTGGCTTAATAACATTAATAACTAATGTAACTACTGCTGTAGGTTTTTTTGTATTAGCTACCACCGATATTAAAGTACTAAATGAATTTGGAATTGTAGCTGGAATTAATGTGATGGCTACATTTTTTGTTAGTATTTTTTTATTGCCGACTATATATTTGATTTTGCCTAAACCAAAATCTAAGCAAACTAATTATTTGAATTATAGTTTTTTATATGTTTTAATTAATTTATTTAAGACCATTTCTTTTAATCATCAAAAAAAAGTGTTTATTTTTTATATTTCTTTAATCCTTTTTTCATTATATGGTTTTTCTAAAATAAAAGCAGTTTCTTTTTTGATTGATGATGTTCCAGCCGAAAGTTCTTTAATGAAAGATATGAAATTTTTTGAGTCAAATTTTTCTGGTGTAATGCCTTTAGAAATTATTATTGATACAAAAAATAAAAAAGGAGTACAAAACTTAAATACCTTAAAAAAAATTGATAGGTTAGAAAATTTCTTAAAAGAAAAACCTTATATATCTGATCCAATATCTATTGTGAGTTTTGTAAAAGCTTCAAGGCAAGCATATTATAATAATAATCCATCGTTTTATAGTCTTCCTAACCAAAGAGATCAAGGTTTTATACTTAGATATTTATCTTCAGGTTATGGTGATAATATTGAAAACGAAAATATTTCAAAATCGTTTGTAGATTCTTTAGGTCAAAAAATCAGAATTTCATTAAATATAGCTGATTTAGGATCTCATAAAATGGATTCAATAATTAAAAATGTTATTCAATCAGAAATAGATAATATTTTTATAAAAACAAAAAATGAAATAAAGCTTACGGGCACAACTCTTATTTTTATTAAAGGAATAAATTTTTTGATTGAAAATTTAATGCAAAGCATGATTCTTGCATTCTTTATTATAAGTATAATTATGTCTTTATTATTTAAAAATATTAAAATGGTTGTAATTTCTTTAATTCCAAATATTATTCCATTGATAATAGCTGCAGGAATTATGGGAATTTTTGGAATACCTCTAAAACCAAGTTCTGCTTTAGTTTTTAGTATAGTTTTTGGGATATCTGTTGACTATTCTATTCATTTTTTAGCTAAGTTTAAAAATGAATTATTAATGAATAAAGATATTAAAGTTGCTGTTATAAATACAATTGAAGAAACTGGTAGGAGTATGATATTTACTTCTTTTATTTTATTTTTTGGATTTATAATTTTTGCTTTTTCTAGTTTTGGTGGTACTATTGTTTTAGGTGTTTTAACTTCTATTATATTATTTGTGGCAATGATTACTAACTTAACATTACTTCCTTCTATAATTTTATTTTTCTATAATTCTAAAAATTAATTTTATATATAGATGAATAAAAAATTTAATGAATACAAGTCAATTAATTATTATGAACTAAGCTCTGATATACTTTCTTTTTGGAAAGAAAATAATGTCTTTGAAAAATCTATTTCTTCAAGAGAGAGTGGGGATGTATTTTCTTTTTATGAAGGACCTCCTTCTGCAAATGGAATGCCTGGTATTCATCATATTATGGCAAGAACTGTAAAGGATATTTTCTGTAGGTATAAAACCTTAAAGGGGTTTAAAGTTTATAGAAAAGGTGGTTGGGATACTCATGGGTTACCGGTAGAAATACAAGTAGAAAAAAAACTTGAAATAACTAAAGATGATATAGGTAAATCTATTTCTGTTGAAGAATACAATAAGGAGTGTAGAAGTGCAGTAATGCAATTTAAAAAAAATTGGGAGGATTTAACTGAAAGAATTGGTTATTGGCTGGATTTAAATAATTCATATGTTACTTTTAAGAATGAGTATATAGAATCAGTCTGGTGGTCAATAAAAGAATTACATAAAAAAGGTCTATTATATAAGGGTTATACAATACAACCTTTTTCTCCAGCAGCAGGAACAGGATTAAGTTCACATGAATTAAATATGCCAGGTGCATATAAAGAAATATTCGATGTTTCTATTACAGCTCAATTTAAGTTAATAAATAATGAAAAATCGAAAAAAATTTTTCAACAATTTTATGATAATATTTATTTTCTTGCCTGGACAACTACTCCCTGGACTTTACCTGCTAATAATGGTCTTGCTATTGGAAAAAAAATAGTGTATTCTCTAGTAGAAACGCATAATAAGTATACTAACAATAAGATAAAAGTTATTTTGGCTCAAGACTGTTTGCCATATTTTTTTGATTCTAAAAATGAGATTCATAATAATATTGATGATCACGATGAAAAAAAATTAAAATATAAAATTTTAACAACATTCAAAGGATCTGATTTTATTGGATGGGATTATGAACAACTCCTCCCATATGTTAAAGCTGAAAAACCTGCTTTTACTGTTGTTGATGCTGATTTTGTTTCAACAAATGAAGGTACTGGAATTGTTCATATTTCAAAAACTTTTGGTTCAGATGATTATACAATTTCGATAAAAAATAAATTGCCTGGAATATTTGTAAAAAATACTAAAGGTGAGGATGTTCCTATAGTTGATACATCAGGAAAGTTTGTAAAAGAAATTAAGGATTTTGCTGGGATGTATGTAAAGGAGTTTAATAAAAATTCTGTTAAAGATGAGCTATCAACGGATGCTAAAATTTCAATAAAACTTAAAATAGAAAATAAAGCATTTGATGTAAAAAAACACAAACACTCATATCCTCATTGTTGGAGAACTGATAAACCAATTCTTTATTATCCTATGGATTCTTGGTTTATTAAAACAACTAAATTAAAAAAACAATTTATTAAGCAAAATAAAGAAATTAATTGGCAGCCAAAATCTACTGGTTCTGGAAGATTTGGTGATTGGTTAGAAAATTTGGTTGATTGGAATCTTAGTAGATCAAGATTTTGGGGAACTCCTTTGCCAATTTGGAGAACTAAAGATGGAAATGAAGAAATATGTATTGGTAGTTTTCAAGAATTAAAAAATGAAGTAAATAAATCTTATAAAAAAGGATATATGGATAGTTTATTGGATGATACTTTTGATATGCATAGACCGTATGTTGATGATGTTATTTTAGTATCTAATTCTGGAAAGCCAATGCATAGAGAGTTAGACATCATTGATGTTTGGTATGATTCAGGCTCTGTCCCTTTTGCTCAATATCATTACCCTTTTGAAAATTCTAATTTTTTTAAAGAGATGTTTCCAGCAAAATTTATTGCTGAAGGTATTGATCAAACTCGTGGTTGGTTTTTTACACTTCATGTTATTTCTATTATGTTATTTGGTAAAAAAAGTTTTGAGAATGTTATTTCTAATGGATTAGTATTGGACAGAGATGGAAACAAAATGTCTAAAAGATTAGGAAATGCTGTAGATCCTTTTGAAATTATAAAAAGATATGGTCCAGATGCTACAAGGTGGTATATGATATCTAATTCTAATCCTTGGGATAATTTAAAATTTGATGAAGAAGGAATACAAGAAGTATTAAGAAAATTTTTTGGTACTTTATCTAATACGTATAGTTTTTTTGCTTTATATGCTAATATAGACGGTTTTATAAATGATGAAAAAATTATTGATTATTCTAAAAGGTCATTTGATGATAGGTGGATAATAAGTAAACTAAATTCAACAATAAAATCTATTGATAATTATCTTGAGAATTTTGATCCTACTAAAGCCGCAAGGTGTCTTAATGCGTTTTTAATAAATGACTTGAGTAATTGGTATGTACGGTTAAATAGAAAAAGATTTTGGAAAGGTGATTATTCAAATGATAAAAAAATGGCATATCAAACGTTATTTGAATGTTTAGAGAAAATTGCAATACTATCTTCACCGTTTATTCCATTTTATTCAGAGCATTTATTTAGAGATTTGAATGCATTATCAAAAAATAATGATTTAGAATCAGTGCATTTGTCAGATTTTCCTCAGGTTCATAATAATTTAATTAATAAAAGGTTAGAAATTAAAATGAAATATGCTCAAACTATTTCTTCACTTGTTCATTCTATTAGAAAAAAGGAAAAAATTAAAGTAAGACAACCATTAGGGAAATTACTTATTCCAATTAAATCAGATTCTGAAAAACAAAATATAATATCTGTTTCAAGGATTATTTTAAATGAAGTCAATATTAAAAAATTAGAATTTATTGATGATTCTTCTAAGATACTAGTTAAAAAGGCATCTCCAAATTATAAGGTTATAGGAAAAATGTATGGTTCTTTAACTAATAAAGTCGTGGATTTAATTAAAGCATTTAATAATAAGGATATTATTGATTTAGAAAAAAATGGTTTTATAAAAGTTAAAATAGATAATAAAAATTATTCGATTGATTTAGATCAGGTGGTTATAAAGTACGGTGATATTTCAGGTTGGTCAATAGCTAATAATGATTTATTTACTATAGCATTAGATATAAATATTTCTGAAGAATTAAAATTAGAAGGAATTTCTCGAGAATTTATTAATAGAATTCAAAATTTAAGAAAAGAATTAGGATTGAATGTTATTGATAAAATTTCTATTGATATAATAGATAATCAATCAATTATAATAAAAGCCATAAAATCATTTAATAATTATGTTTGTAATGAAATTCAGGCTACAACTATAACAATTAAAGATAATTTTATTACTAAACATATTTTTGAATTTGAAAATAATTCCATTCGTTTTTTATTAAAAAAAAATAAATGAAAAAGCACCAATTTTTTTATTTAGCATTTTTCTTAATATTTCTTGATCAATTTATTAAGTTATTAGTTCATTATAATATGCCTTTATATAGTGAAATATCTTTAGTTGGAAATTTTATTAAACTACATCATATTGAAAATCCGGGAATGGCATTTGGTATTAATTTTGATTTTAAATATACTAAATTAATATTAACCTTATTTCGTTTATTTGCTTCTGTGGTTATTGGGATGTATTTAAAATATATTATTGTAAAAAATTTTGACAAAACTTTGATTTTGTCAACTACGATGATTTTTTCTGGAGCTGTTGGTAATGTAATTGATAGTGTTTTTTATGGTATTTTATTAAATAATTCACCTAAAAACGCTCCTTTTGAATTGTTTAATGGACAAGTTATCGATATGTTTTTTATAGATATTTGGGAAGGTT
Source organism: Bacteroidota bacterium (assembly GCA_036166735.1). GTDB lineage: Bacteria > Bacteroidota > Bacteroidia > Cytophagales > MED-G16 > JAPYTU01. The sequence goes on from JAYZHG010000122.1 coordinate 29,940, forward strand.
ATTTGCCATCTTATATACCATTTTTAGGTGATACGTTTATTTCTTTGTGGCCAGTTTTTAATGTAGCAGATTCTTTGATATTTATAGGTGTTTTTATTTTAATTATTTTTCAAAAAAAATTTTTTAATTCAAATGAATATTAATTCTTGAATTTCAGAATGGATTTCATTGATTTGTTTAATAATTCTTTTTTTTGAATTGTTTAATTCATTTTTAAGTGGTGCTGATGTTAATTTTATAATTAGTTTATTTTCTTTTATAAAAATTTTATTAGTTCTTTTAATCACATTATTTCCCATTAATTTTTCCCATGTATTTTGTATTTGTGCTTGCAGAATATTGTTTTTAATTCTTTTTTGTTCAAAAAGTTGAGAAGTTAATTCATTAATCTTTAAAGGTTTTGATGTTCTTTTATTTTTCATTTATTTCTCCATTTTTGATATTAATTATTTTAATTTTTTTATTTATAGTTTTAATTTTTTCTATTCTATTGTGTAAAGAATCAGTGATAAAAATTTGTGAAAATTTATTACTATCAAAATATTTTAGTAACAAATTAATTCTTTTATCATCTAATTTATCAAAAACATCGTCAAGTAGTATAATAGGATTTTTTTTAGAAAAAAATTTTAACATAAAAAATTCTGTTATTTTTAATGATATAATAAATAATTTCTGTTGTCCTTGTGATCCAAACTTTTTTATTAATTCTTTGTCTATTTTAAACGTATAATCATCATTGTGTATACCAAATGATGTTTTATTAGAATAAAAATCATTTTTAAAATCATTTTCATATTGTTTAATTCCTTTCTTATTTTCAAAATTTGATATGTATTCAATTGAAGCCTTAATGTTAGATTGAGATAGTGTTTTGAAAATTTTATTAAATCTATTCGTAAATAAATTTATGTATTCTTCTCTAATAGTTTTAATTGACGTATTTAGTACAAATAATCTTTCGTTATATGTATTTAATTGGTTTATATCAATATTATCAATTGATAAAGTGTTTTTAAGATATGCGTTTCTTTGTTTTAGTAGTTTATTATAAGTGATAAGATCATCCAAATAATTTTTATTTAATTGGCATATTAACATATCAATAAATTTTCTTCTTTGTTTGCTATATCCTCTAATTAAGTTTATATCATAGGGAGTGATAAAAACACATGGAATTTTTCCAATATGATCCTTTATTTTTTTATATGGAGTATCATTTTCAAATATTTTTTTCAAATATTTTTCATTTAATAAACACGTGTATTTTTTTTCTTTGTTATTAAAAGATCCTTCAATTTTAAAAAAATTTTTTCCTTTTTTAATGTTTTCATGGTCGGTAGTATTTAATGCACTTTTTGTATATGACAAATAATAAATTGCATCTAATAAATTGGTTTTTCCAGCTCCATTTTTTCCAAAAATAAAATTTACTTCTGGAGAAAAATTTATCATTATAGAATTATAATTTTTGAAATTATTAATCTTTATTTTGTCTAGATGCATATATATTTGTGCAAAAATTAAATGTTTTTTTGTTTCTGTAAATAAAGAAATTTTTAAACAATTAAGTTTATTATATTAATTTATTATGCCAGTCTTAAAAGATAAAAAAGTTGAAGTCATTAAAGAATCTAAAGAATTTGATTCTTCTACATACTTATATTGGTTAAAGTCTATGGTTTTGATGAGAAGATTTGAGGAGATGGCCGGTAGATTATATGGACAACAGAAAATTGCAGGATTTTGCCATTTATATATAGGACAAGAAGCATGTGTGGCTGGTTGTGTTTCAGCATTGAAAGAAGGTGATAAATATATTACTTCTTATCGAGATCACGCTCATCCAATTGCTTTAGGGACAAATCCTGATTACATAATGGCAGAATTATTCGGTAAGTCTACAGGAGTATCTAAAGGTAAAGGGGGTTCTATGCATATGTTTGATAAAAAAACGAATTTTTTTGGAGGTCATGGAATAGTTGGTAATCAAATTCCTATCGGAGCAGGTATTGCATTTGCTGAGAAGTATAAAAAAACAGATAATATATGTATAACTTTTTTAGGAGATGGTGCTGTTAGAATAGGTGCTTTTCATGAAGCATTAAATATTTCGATGTTTTTAAAACTACCTGTTATTTTTATAATAGAAAATAATGGTTATGCAATGGGAACTTCTGTAAAAAGATCATCTAATGTAACGGAATTATTTAAATTAGGATTAGGGTATGACATTCCTTCAAAACCTGTAGATGCAATGAATGTTATAAATGTTCATCATGCTGTTTCTAAAGCTGCTAATAGAGCAAGAAATGGAAAAGGACCATCATTACTTGAATTTAGAACATATCGATACAAAGGACACTCTATGTCAGATCCAGCACAATATAGATCAAAAAAAGAATTGGAAAATTATAAACAAAAAGATCCTATTGAACAAGTAAAAAATCTTTTATTAAGGAAAAAGATTTTATCTATTAATGAGATAGAGTTAGTGGATAAAAATATAAAAGAACAAATAAAAAAATCTGTAGATTTTGCTGAAAAATCGCCATATCCTAGTAAAGAAGAAGTTTTTTCAGATATTTATGTTCAAAAAGATTATCCATTTATTAAAGAATAAACAGAGATTATTATGGTTAAAATAAAAAAATATAAAGGTCAAAACAAGGAGGGATTTTCATTAGAAAATCCAGAAATAATTTCTGAAACAGTTAGTAAATCTGAAGTTTTTATTAATAAGAATAAAAATATTTTATTTGGAATTCTGAGTTTTCTTGTAGTTTCTTTTTTATTATTTTCTTTCTTTAATTATTTTAAAACAAATCAGAATTCTATAGCTCAAGAAGAAATGTTTCAAGCTATTTACTATTTTGAATCTGATAGTTTGGTTAAAGCATTAAATGGTGATGGAAATAATTATGGTTTTTTAGAAATAATTGATGAATTTAATCTTTCTGAAGCAGCTAATCTTGCAAATTTTTATGCCGGTTCTTCATATCTTAAATTGGGTGATTATAATAATGCAATTCGGTATTTTAAAGATTTTAGTTCTAGTGATTATTTAATACAAGCTAGATCGTATTCATTAATTGGTGATGCTTATGTTGAGTTAGGAGAATATGATGATGCAATTGATTATTTTAAAAAAGCCATTAATTACGAACCAAATCAATTTTTTACTCCTAATTATTTGTTAAAACTAGCTCTTGTATATGAAGAAGTAAATGATATAAATTTAGCATTAGATTGCTATATGGATATTGTTGATAATTATAAAGAATCAGCAGAATATCAAACTTCATTAAAAAACAAAGCAAGATTAGAAGGCAAAATATAATGAGTATTAATACTAGTCTTTCTCATAATTATGTCTTGGATAAGATAAAAGATATTAAAGTTGGTATAATTACCTCTCAGTGGAATAATGATATAACATCATTACTTAAAAATTCATGCAATAATTTTTTAATTAATTCTGGTTTAAAGAAAAATAATATAAATAATTATTATGTTCCTGGAAGCATGGAATTAGTTTTGGCTTCTGATATTTTATTAAATAAGAAAAAAGTTGATGGTGTTATAGCTCTTGGGTGTATAATTAAAGGAGAAACAAATCACGATAAATATATTTCTCATTCAGTGTGTAAAGGTCTTCTAGATGTTTCTTTAAAACATAATCTGCCAGTAATTTTTGGTGTTTTAACAACTAATTCAAAAAAACAAGCGGTTGAAAGAGCAGGGGGAAAATGTGGAAATAAGGGGGAAGATGCTGCCCATACTTTTTTGAAAATGATTGAATATCAAAGTAATTTAGATAGTTAGCTTAATATAATACTTTGGATAATGTATGTGAATGCACCACATATATACCCTACAATTGCAAGTAGTGATATTCTTTTTACATACCAAAAAAAAGGAATATTTTCTAGTCCCATAATTGCAACTCCTGCTGCTGAACCTATAATTAAACAACTTCCACCAGTTCCAGCACAATAGGCTAAAAATTTCCAGAATGTACCATCTTGCATAAAGTATCCAGTTGCTTCTATAGGGTACATTCCAATTGCGGCGGCAACTAAAGGAACATTATCTATAATGGCTGATAAAAATCCAATAATGACTCCAATAATATAAACTCCATTAGAAGTATTTGTACCTATTTTATTATCTAAAAATATTGCAACTTCATTTAGTTGACCTGCACTTTGTAGGCTTCCAACTGCTAATAAAATCCCTAAAAAGAATAATACTGTAGGAACATCCATTTTTTCTAAGGCATGAAATACTGAAAAGTGTTTTCTATCTTCTTTTGTATCTTTTTTATGGATGATATCAGTAAGTAACCATAAAAAACCAAGACTTAACATCATTCCCATAAATGGAGGTAAATGAGTAAGTGATTTAAAGACAGGAACAAATATTAAACCTCCAATTCCTGCAAAAAATACTAATTTTCTTTCGAATTCAGTGGTATGATGTGAGGATGCCATGAATTTTTTATTGGGTAGAGTAATATTTCCTTTAATATTAAATGATAAAATAGTAGCGGGGACAAGAAAACAAACTAAACTTGGAATAAAAAGTTCAGTAATAATTGTTACACTTGTTACTTGTTTACCTATCCATAACATGGTTGTTGTAACATCACCAATTGGTGACCATGCTCCTCCTGCATTAGCTGAAATTATAATAAGCCCTAAAAAAAGCCATCTTTCTTTTTTATCTACTAGAAATTTTCTTGTAAGCGAAACCATAATTATGGATGTAGTTAGATTATCAAGAACAGCAGAAAAGAAAAATGCAATAAATCCAAAAATCCACAACAATTTAAATTTGCTTGTAGTTTTAATTTTTGATGTTACAACACGAAATCCTCCATGTAAGTCTATTAATTCGACTATTGTCATGGCACCCATTAGAAAAAATAATATGCTTGATATTTCACCTAAAATTTCAAATAATTGAACTTCTGTTACGTAGTGTTGAACAATATCAAAAGTGTTTTTATCAGTTGTATTAGATGTTTCTATTATTTCATCGTGAAAGGTATTTTTAAATTCTTTTTCTGCATATGCTTGTATGGTTTCAAGAGTTACAATATCATTTTTTCCAGTTACATAAATTGTCCAGCATAAAATTCCAGTTATAAGTGCAATTGCAGCCTTGTCAATTTTTATTTGGTGCTCAATGGTTATACAGATATAACCTATTATAAAAACTATAATCATTAATTCATACATGCATTAAAAAATTTTATTGTTAATAATAATTCCAGATGATGTTGATTTTTGTGATCCTGTAACAGATTTAAGTATGTTCTTTCTATTCAACAATCTCATTAATCCTAAAAACCCAAATATCAATGCTTCTTTAAAATTAATTAATTTTTTTTCAGGTACAACAAAAATTGACTTTACCTTATTGTTAATTTTTATTCTTTTAACTAAATATTCATTAAACGTTCCTCCTCCAGTTAAAAGAACAGAAGAATTTTTTTTATTTAAGTTCTTGTTTACTTGAAATGCAATATGTTCAGTAAATGTATGTAATGTATCTTTTGGTTCATATTTTTCTAGTAGAGGCATTATTTTTTTTTCAATATAATTAATATCTAAACTTTTAGGTTTTGACGAATTGTAATATTTTAAATTATTTAATTTGTTATATAAATTATTTATCATTTTTCCTTTTGAAGCAGTTTCACCATTCTTGTCAAATTTCATATTCAATTTTCTTGCTAAAAAGTTGAGCACTAAATTTGCTGGACATACGTCAAAAGCTAATAAGTTAGTTTCATTTAAATCTGTTAAATTTAAAATGCCACCTATATTTATACAATAATCATATTGACTAAATAAGTGTTTTTCACCATAAGGAACCAATGGAGCTCCTTGTCCTCCTATTATTATATCTAGTTCTCTGAAATTATATATTATTGGAATTTTAATTTTTGAAAATATAGGTAATGGATTTCCTATTTGGAGAGAAATTTTTTCTATAGGATTATGAAATACTGTATGACCATGAGAAGCTATAAGATCAGGTTTTATTTTATGTTTTATTATAAATTTTTTAATTGATTGAGATATAAAATCTCCAAAATTAATATCCAATTTTTTTAATTCATACGCATTAATTTTATAACAGTTTAATAATTTTTTTCTCCATTTTTTGTTGTAATTGATGGTGGTGAAATCTAATAATTTATAATTCCATTTATTGTTTTTTTCCCAATACTCACAATATGCAATATCTAGACCATCACAGGATGTCCCTGACATGATTCCTAAAACCTTATATTTTTTAATATTCATGAATAAATTTTTCTTTTTATTTCTGAATTAAAGAATGCATCTTTGCATTTCAACTTTTTACACGTAATGTTACCAGTAATATGCATAAAATAATTTTTTATGTTTTTATGATTTTTCTTTTTTTTGTTAGTAATGTTACTTTTTCACAACTAACAACACCATTCAGTTCTTTAAATTCAATCGGAGAATTAAATGATAACTCATTTGCAAATAATCTTGCTATGGGTGGTTTAGGAATTAGCAACGGATCTTACTGGCATCTTAATAATCAAAATCCAGCTGCTTTAACCTCTAATCGTTTTACCATTTTTGAAATGGGTATTTCATCAGATGTTAGACAGATAATAAATGAAACATCAAAAGATGTTAATGGAAATGGAAATATCAATTATATTGGTTTTGGAGTCCCATTAATTAAAGGAGGAAAATGGATTACATCAATAGGTTTTAATCCTTATAGTACTGTGAGTTATAATTTAATTGATCAAAAACTCATAAATCAAAGTTCGGCTCTTGCATTTTATGAGTATTCTGGTACTGGTGGTTTAACAGAAGCTTATTGGGCGAATGGCTTTAGATTGGGAAATGAATTGTCTTTAGGTGTAAAAGGTTCATATATATTTGGTAAAATAACAAATACTACATCAGCATTTGTTTCAAATGAAACTCAATTCAATTCAACTTATTTTGAAGAATCTGTATACAATGATTATTCACTTAATATTGGAATATTTTATAAAAAGGAATTGGTAGAAAGTAAATTTCTTAAAATAGGTATGGTGTATGATTTAAAATCTTCTTTGAATGCTAATCGATTCACACAATTGGAAAGAAGAATACCTGGTTCCACTTCCCCTGTTGTTTTAGACACATTAATAGATAATGAAATATCTACTTTTAATATCCCTAGAAGTTATGGTATAGGTATTTCTTATGAAATTATTGATAAATTATCTTTTGGTTTTGAGTTCAAAGTTCAACCATGGAATGATAAAAGTGGTTTTGCTGATAATTTAAGCATTCATTATAAAAATTCCTTTCAGTTGTCATCAGGTATAGAAATTATACCTGAAGCAGAAAATGTTAATAGCTATTTTAAAAGAGTTACCTATAGGTCTGGAATAGTTTATAAAAGTTTTCCATACTTAGTTAATGGGGGAAGCATTAATAGTATTGGACTAACTTTTGGTTTTTCATTACCAGTGGGTTCCATATCAAGAATTAATTTAGCATTTGAATTAGGAAGAAGGGGAAATCTTAGCAAAACATTAATTAAAGAAAGGTATTTGAAATTTATAGTTGGTAGTTCTATAAATAATATTTGGTTTATTAAAAGAAAATTTGATTAATTTTAATGTATATGAAAAAGTTAATATTAATATTTTTATTTATTGTATCTAATAAATTATTGTTTTCTCAGCCAGGATGGAATTGGCCAGATAACAAATCTTTAGCCGAAGAAAAAAATGTTCTTTATACTGACTATCTTAAGCAAGGAGATTGTTTATCTTCCTTAGAACATCATTCTTGGTTATTAGATAATGTTCCAAATCTTCATGTTTCAATTTATCAAAATGGAATTAAAATTTATCAGTGTTTAATAAAAAGTGAAACGGATCCAGTTAAAAAAGAAGAATATATTTCAAAAGCTTTAGAAATTTTTGATTCTAGAATTGAATTTTTCGGAAAGGAAGCTTACGTTTTAAATAGAAAGACAATATTTGCATACTCTAATTATAGGTCAGAAAAATCTATGTATGAGTCATTGTATAATCTTTTTTCAAAAGCGTATGAGTTAAATGGCAATGATATAAGTAATGGTAATCTTGTTGCTTTTATGGATATAATTAGAAAACATAAATTAACTTCTAAAACTATTTCTGATGATGAAGTTTTAAAAAATTATGATATGATTTCTAAAATAATTAATTATAAAATATCAAATGAACCTAAAAATATAGATAGACTTAAGAGATATCAGGATAATATTGATAAATTA
>JAYZHG010000123.1:0-3056 GCA_036166735.1 Bacteroidota bacterium
ATTTATCTAAATACCTTACTTGCCTAGTTATTGGGTTTTTAATTTCCTCTATTCTATAACCACAAATCATACCTGTAATTAAATGAGCATTTTTATTCAAGGTTGCTTTTTCAAAAAATGTTTCAAAGGTTATATTTTGTTCAATGAATTTTTTCAGTTCTTTCAAATTAAAACCTGTTAACCATAGAATTACTTTATGTAGGTCATCCTTGGTTCGGTTTTTCTTCTCAATTTTTGTAACATAGTGAGGATAAACTGATGCAAATGTCATTTTTGCCATTCTTTGGTCGTGTTTTAATGTAGTCTTCATTGTATTTGGCAATAAATCTAATATGAAATACTCCCACATTCGTGGGGTATTTTTTATAATAATGGTTCAATTTCCACTACAGATACACTGGTCATTTTTAAACTAAAAAGAGTAGGGTTTTTTGTTTGAGGGATGATGGGTAGATATTCAATCCCCTGCAAATGGTGTTCCAAATAATCCAACTGCAAGTTCAGCCCAAATAAGAAGAAATATCATTACTATAATTACTATAAATACCTCTCTATATTTATAATATTTAACCTTTTTAAGTACTATTCCAATTAATAAACCAGTGATGGTGAGCAATGTCCCCATAATTATAAAATCAAAATAAGACCAGTTTACTTCACTGGTTAATTGCATCGCTATCAATGGAATTAAAAGTAAGAGTCCAACTATAGGCAAGATTCTAATCATCATATTTAACAGAAAATATAACATTTGTATTCTCATACCTTAATTTTTATAAATCAGTTCCACATTCGTGGGGTTTTTTGTTTACAGCCGCACACACATTGTAGGGTAATTATTTGTAGAATTAATTAATGGATAATGACAACTTAAAGGGAATAAATGGATGGCTACTTGTTTACTTAGTAGGTTCAATCCCTTTACTGATGGTTTATTCAATGGGTCTTTCAGGTTGGTTTTTTGAATACCCATTCATCCTAATGGTTGCAATCTTTCTTTTTCTATCATACCCACTATTACTCATTATTATCAAATCATCGAAAGCACCAAGGTGGAATATTTTTATGTGGTGGACTGTTGTTATATTAATGACTCTTCGTTCAATAAGTGTATTTTTAGAGCCGGGAGGAAAAGAAATGAATTTTGATGATATGCTTAGTGTAGCATTTACACTTTTTGTAATCGTCTCTATTTCATTAGGATGGGCTATAATATGGACAAATTATTTTAATAAGTCTATTCGAGTTAGAAATACTTTTCACTGAGATAATCGAACCTCACATTCGTGGGGTTTTTTGTTTGTGGGAGAATGGGTAGATTTTGATATGAGTAGATATATATCACTAATACTATTTATTGGGTTGGCTTGGAGATTAGATTGATGGATAAAGGTGATTTTAAATCATGCTAAAAGCAAATATTTAAACTGAATTTAAAATGTCTCAAAAAACTGAACTAAAAGAGATTGGTAAATTATTTTTCAAGCTAGGAAGCATTGCTTTTGGTGGTCCAGCAGCACATATTGCAATGATGGAGAATGAAGTTGTTAAAAAAAGAAAATGGATGACGGAAGAACAATTTCTTGATTTTCTAGGTGCAACGAACCTTATTCCAGGTCCGAATTCAACTGAAATGACAATGCATTGTGGATACAAACGAGCAGGTTGGAAGGGTCTTTTTGTGGCAGGATTTTGTTTTATTTTTCCTGCTGTTGTTATCACTTCTATGTTTGCTTGGCTTTACCATCAATATGGACAATTACCAAAGGTTGAACCCTTTATTTATGGAATTAAGTCAGCAGTAATCGCAATAATTGTTATGGCAGCTTATAGGCTTGGCAAGAAAGCAGTTAAAAATACTGAACTTGCAATTTTAGGCTTTATAACTTTGGCAAGTTGCTTATTAGGAGTAAACAAAATTATAGCTCTTTTTAGCTGTGGTTTACTTGGCTTACTTTTCTATTTCTTCAAAAAAAATATTGGTAACCTAAATGGTTTTATTCCGTTTATGCTTTTTCACGAAAGCGAACCATTAAAAATTGGAATATTAAAAATATTTCTGATATTTTCAAAAGTTGGAGCAATACTTTATGGTAGTGGATATGTTCTATTTGCTTTTCTTGATTCAGAATTAGTTGCAAATGGATGGTTAACTAGACAGGTATTGATTGATGCTATTGCAGTAGGTCAAATAACGCCAGGTCCAGTTTTATCAACCGCAACATTTATTGGATGGCAAATAAATGGAATAACAGGAGCAATTATAGCGACTATTGGAATTTTTCTTCCTTCTTTCATTTTTATCTTGATTTTAAATCCGTTGATACCCAAGCTACGAGAATCAAAAATTCTCAGTACATTTTTGGATACAATAAATGTGGCAGCGGTCGCATTAATAATTGCCGTTTGTATAGAAATGGGAAAAGATACGCTTACTGATTGGCGAACAATAACAATTGCTGTTACAAGTTTGACTATTGTTTTTGTTTTTAAAAGATTGAATAGTGCGTTTATAGTTTTAGGCGGAGCAATAATTGGATATTTAATAACTTTGGTATGAGCAATTGACTGAAAAATAATAGCATACAAGAATGTATAAATAAAATAGCCAAAATATTGATAAAATTAAAATATATCAATCAAAGTAATCAATCTTGGCAATGAGACGTGGTACTTATTACTATTCCGTATTGAAGTGATATCAGCCCCGGTCACCCGGGGTTTTTTGTTTGTGGGATGATGGTTAGATTTATATATGCTATATAAAGTGCGAGCAAAAATAATTGTAGAAAACTTAAACATGTTTTATGAAAAACTTATTGATGGGACAATTTATAACCAGCGTCCAGATGGAAAAGAAATAGTTGCTTCGATGAAGCGAGCAAAAATAATTAAATCAGGTGTTGTAGAATGGTTCGAAAATTGTGGTTGTTCAATACCATTACAACATGAACGCGAAACCCAATATGATTATTATTTTTCTGAGATTACTACTGAACTTGTAGATGAATCAGGTAAAATTAATGGAAAGTCCTTTTGGTCTTATATGGAAAAAA
>JAYZHG010000124.1:0-6985 GCA_036166735.1 Bacteroidota bacterium
CTTTCAAATTATTGATTTTTTATCTTTTAGAATTTTAAATAATAATTCTCTTGCTCTAAACAGTTGAGTTTTAATTGTACCAAGTGGTGATACAGTTTTTTTTGCAATTTCTTTATATGATAATTCATCAAAATATCGATAAATAATTAGTTTTTTGTATTTACCTGGTAATTTAGAAACATATTTCCTAACAAGATGAACTTTTTGTTTATGTATGGTTTTTTCACCTGGATTCATGTTTTCATCTTTTATTTCGATTTCAAAGTCTTTTCTATCTTTACTTTTAAAAGATCTATTTATACTTGTTGTAATTAATTTTTTCTTTCTTATGAAATCAATTGTATTATTTATTGCTATTTTAAAAAGCCAAGTTGAAAAAGTGTAGTCTTTTTTAAATTTATTTAATTTATTGAATGCTTTGGAAAAAGCTTCATTGGTTAAGTCTTCAGCATCATCCGTATTATTAATCATTTTTAGTATGGTAAAATATATTGAACTTTTATAATGATTCATTAATTTTTTAAAGGCATTTTGATCATTAGATTTAATAGCAAGATCTATTAAATCAAAATCTCTTAACGCTTTTTTAGAAAAATTTCTTTTTTTATTCATTAATGGTTTTAATATTGGAGATTATTTAGCGAAACTATAAAATGTTCTTCAAATTATTACATACATCTTTAAAATCAAATGCACGAATTGGAAAAATTCAGACTGATAGAGGTATAATCAATACTCCTGTTTTTATGCCTGTTGGTACGCTTGGTACTGTAAAAGGTCTTCATCAAAGAGAATTAATAAATGATGTTAATGCAGAAATTATTTTATCAAATACTTATCATCTTTATTTAAGGCCTGGTAATAAAATAATTAAAGGTGCCGGAGGTCTACATGATTTTATTAATTGGGAAAAACCTATACTTACTGATTCAGGTGGATATCAAGTTTTTTCCTTATCAGCTAATAGAAAAATTACAGAAAAAGGTGTTTATTTTAATTCTCATATAGATGGATCAAAACATTTTTTTTCACCTGAAAGTGTTATTGATATTCAAAATACTATTGGTTCTGATATTGCAATGGTTCTAGATGAATGTATACCATATTCTTCAGACTATTCTTATGCAAAAAAATCCTTAGAAATAACTCATAATTGGTTAGATAGATCTATTAAAAGGCATGGTCATTATAAGAAAGTATATGATAAAAAACAATTTTTATTTCCTATAGTTCAGGGTGGAATTTTTGAAGATTTACGAAAAAAATCTGCTGATTATATTAGTGAAAAAAAATTATTTGGAAATGCTATTGGAGGTTTATCTGTTGGTGAACCTAAAGAAATATTATACAAAAATACTGATTTAGTATGTCAGAGATTGCCGGTTAATAAACCTAGGTATCTCATGGGAGTTGGTACTCCTGAAAATATTTTAGAGTGCATATCTCTTGGTGTAGATATGTTTGATTGTGTTATGCCAACTAGGAATGGAAGAAATGGGATGTTATTTACTTCAGAAGGAACCATAAATATTAAAAATAAGAAGTGGAAAAATGATTTTTCACCAATTGATGTAAATTTAGGAGAAATTAGTAAAAGTTATTCAAAAGCATATTTGAGACATCTAATAATTAATAAAGAAATGTTAGGATCTCAAATTGCAAGTATACATAACTTACAATTTTATATGTGGTTAATCAATCAATCTCGACTTCATATTTTAGATGATAGTTTTTATTTGTGGAAAGTGGAAATGATAAAAAAAATGAGTAATAAAATTTAATCGTGAGTATTTTAAATAAATATATTCTTAAAAAATTTTTAAAAACATTTCTTTTTGTTGTAGGAATTTTAGTTATTGTTATTGTTGTAATTGATTTTACAGAAAAAAATGATAAGTTCATTAAAAATGAATTAACATTTTTTGAAATATTAAGATATTACTATGGGTTTATTCCATATATTTCAAGCTTAATTACTCCTATAACCGCATTTATTGCAACCGTTTATGTGACAGCTCAATTAGCAATGAGAACTGAGATTATAGCAATATTGTCATCAGGAAAAAGTTTAAAAGCGATAATCTCTTCTTTTTTTTATGGTTCACTTCTAATTGCTATTATGAGTTTTATATTAAATGGTTGGATTATACCTCATTTAAATAAAGAAAGAGTGGGGTTTGAGGTTATGTATATAAAAAGTCCTTATTTTTTTTCTGATAAAAATGTGCATTTTAAAATTGATGATAATTCATACTTATATTTAGAGAGGTATGACAATAATATGGATATTGGTTATAATGTAACTCTTGAAGAATTTAGCGATTTGAAATTAAAAAGAAAGTTATTTGCTAGACAAATAATATGGGATAGGGATAATGAAAGTTGGAAACTTAAATCTTGGAGATTAAGAATTTTAAATGAAAATGGAGAATCTATTTTTGATGGATTTGAACTTGATACGACATTATTATTAAATCCAAATGATTTTGATAATACCTATAGACTCAGTGAAACATTTACTATGGGAGAACTTAATGATTTTATCAAGTTACAAAAATTAAGGGGATCTGATGATTTAAATGTTTATGAAATAGAAAAGTATATGAGGTATGCTCAACCTTTTACCGTTATAATATTAGTATTATTAGGAGCTATATTGGCCTCAAAAAAATCAAGACAAGGAACAGGCTTTCTAATTGCTCTTGGCTTCTTAATAGCATTTACTTTTATTATATTTTTTATGATGTCTAGGGCTTTTGCTGAGAATGGTTCTTTAAATGCTTTGTTAGCAGTATGGTTACCAAATATTATTTTTGGTTTGCTCACAATTTATTTATATAGGCTTATACCTAAGTGATTAAAAGTAAGATAATTTTACATTTTTAGTAAAAACTTCTACAACTTTGTCACCGTTAAGACTTCGAAGATGATTTTCAAATTCTTTTGTATCTTGGTATCTAATCATGATTGCAATATCTAAGATTTCAGATATTTGTTTTATTGCTTCTTCTCTTGTTAATTTATTTCCAGCAATTTTTTTTCTGTAATATTTTGCTGCTGTTATTTTTGACATGGCAAAATATATAGGTTGTTTTTCTATTCTAATAATACTATTTAATCTAGTAGCTGTTGGTGGATCTTCCCATTTATAGGCTAGTTCTAATAATTTAATTTTATTTGCAATAACACTACCAAGAAAATGAGGCTTTATATAAGTTTCATTTTCAAGAATTTCTTCATTTAAACTTGAAGGAAGAAAATCAAATTCAAAGTCTTGGGAGTAAGTGATCGTTGATGAAAATATAAATAAAAATAGAATAGTTATTTTTTTCATATTGGCAAAAATATAATATTTTTTATAAAATGCACAAAAAAAAATCAATCAAAATTATATTTAATTTAAAATTTTTAGAGCGGGTAAAAATTCATTAGAAATATAGTAGAGTAAAGATCCTCCTCCTGTAGATACAAAAGAAATATTTTGTGAAGAATTATTTTTGTTTATAGCTGCTACTAAATCTCCTCCACCTATTAATGAAAAAGCTCCTTTTTTTGTTGTATTTGATATTGATTTGGCAATTTTATTTGTTCCGTTTGAAAATTTATTAATTTCAAAAACTCCCATTGGACCATTCCATAATATTCTTTTTGATTTTTTTATTATATCTGTAAAAGTGTTAATGGATTTTGGACCAATATCTACATTCATCATTCCTTTTTTAATATTATTTGAATAACTGACTTCCGTTTTACATCTAGATTTAATTGTATTGGTTATGATGCAGTCTTCAGGAAGATGAATTTTTACATTATATTTTTTTGATTCTTTTAATAAAACAATTGCTGTATCAATTTTATCATTTTCATATAAAGAGGAACCAATATTTCCTCCTAGTGCTTTTACGAATGTGTTTGACATTGCTCCACCTATTATGATATGATCAACTGTTTTAATTAATTTTTTAATAATATCTATTTTATCTGATATTTTTTTTCCACCTAAAATTGCAGTAAAGGGTTTTGATTTATTTGTTAATATCTTGTTTATATTATAAAGTTCTTTTTCAATTAATTTACCAACACATTTTTCTTTAAAATATTGAGCTACTGAGTAAGTTGATGCATGTTTTCTATGTGATGATCCAAAGGCATCATTTACGAACACATCAGCTAATGATGCTAAATTTTTAGAGAATTTTTTATCACATAATTTTTCTTCTTTGTAAAATCTTAAATTTTCAAGGATAGTTACAGATCCTTTATTTATCTTTTTTTTAATGCTGTTTCCATTGTTAATATAATTTTTTATTAATGTTACCTTTTTACCAATTTCTTTTTCTATGGTAGAAGTGATATTTTCAAAAGAAAATTTTTTTTCATAACCTTCTCCTTTAGGTCTTCCTAAGTGACTCATAAGAATACATGAGCCTTTATTATTCAGTATGTAGTTAATTGTTTTTAATGAATTTTTTATTCTTGTGTTATCTGATACTTCTAGATTAGAATTTAGTGGCACATTATAATCAACTCTAATTAATGCTATTTTGTTTTTGAAATTTATATCAGTTATTAAATTCATTATATTAATATTTTTCAGAAGATTTTATAATTCTATCATTGATACTTTTACCAATTGATTTGTTTGGTAATAAAGTTGTTATAATAATATCAATATCCATATTATCCAATAAATACAAAGATGAATATAAATTTTTTGAAGCTTCTTTAAGTGAAGAATTTTTTGATAATACTATTTGCAGATTATTATCTACTAATTTATATTTTTTATTATAACAGAGAATGCCTATTTTTTTATTTTTATGTTCATTAATTAATTCTTTTATGTTTCCAAGAAACAATTTTTTAGTTGGAGAATAATGATTTTTGAAAGATCCAGGTAAAGAATTTTTATTTGAAAAGTTGTAGTCAACTTTACCAATAGTTTTTTCAATATTTTCAATGGTTAAGCTTCCTAATCTATAAACAAGCGTTTTATTTTTTTTAAAACCAATAATTGTTGATTCAATTCCCACTGAACAACTTCCACCATCTAATATATAATTAATTCCATCATCAAAATTTTGGAGAACATGATTAACACAGGTTGGTGATATATATCCAAACATATTTGCACTAGGTGCTGCAATTGGAAAATCAAGTTTTTCTAAAAGTTTTAATGTAATTCCATTATTTGGAATTCTAAATCCTACAGTTTTTAAATTGGATGTTGTAATATCAGGAATTATATTGTTTTTTTCGAATAATATTGTTAATGGTCCTGGCCAATAAAGATCATTTAATAATTTTGCTTTTCGTGGAATTTTTTTGACATATTGACTAATTTTTTCTATTGAATTTGTATGACAGATTAAGGGATCATTTTGAGGTCTTTTTTTTAGCTTAAATAATTTATTAACTGCTTTTTTGGATAAAGCATTTGCACCTAATCCATAAACAGTTTCGGTGGGTATTGCAACAATGTTATTTTTTTTTAAATTGAAAATTGCTAAATCTAAATTTTTTCCTGTATTAATCATTTTTTAAATAGTAATGAGCTATCTCCATAGCTTAAAAATCTGTAATTATTTTTTATAGCGAACTTATAAAGTTTTTTCCAATCTTCTCCAATGAATGCAGCAATTAATAGAATAAGTGTTGATTTAGGATAATGAAAATTTGTTATAAGTTGATCACATATTTTAAAATTATATCCAGGTAAAATAAAAATACTTGTATTTAAGTTTATAGTATTTAATTTATTTTTTTCCATATAATTAATTATTTCTTCCATACTTTCTTGTTTTGTTAGTTTATTGCTCATTTTATTATATAGGAATTTTTTAATATTTAAATTTTTATATTTTTCATTGATCATTTGTCCTACCAGATATATTGATTCTAAAAATCTCATGCTTGTAGTTCCAATAGCGGTTATATTATTAGAATTATAGATGTTTATTATATTTTTTTTATTAAAACTGATAACTTCTGAATGCATATTATGTTGATTTATATTTTTAGTCGTAACAGGTTTAAAAGTTCCTATTCCAATATGTAACGTTATAAAATCAATTAGAAAATTTTTGTTCATTTTATTGATTAATGATTTTGTGAAATGAAGGCCTGCAGTAGGTGATGCAATTGATCCTTGATCTTTTGAATAAATCGTTTGGTAACTAATTAAGTCTTCTGGTAAAGAGTCTCTTTTTAAGTATGGAGGAAGTGGTATTTTTCCAAAAATTTCAAGTATTTCTAACCAAGTTTTATTTTTGTTCCAAGTGAATATAACTTTATTATTGTTTAGTTGTTCAGCTTTTAAATTAATGTCATTATTAGCTTTGACAATTGTTTCATTTTTTTTCCATTTTTTTATATTTTTTATCATTGTTTCAACAACAACTTTCTTTTTATTAAATAGTAAATTTTGATAATTTTTATTGAATAGATTAATGATTAAAATTTCAATTTTTGTATTATTTCTGTTTTTAAAAATAAGTCTAGCATTAATAACTTTTGAATTGTTAAAAAAAACTGAAGATTCTGAAGGTATATTTTTATCAATGTTATGAAATTTTTGATTTATTAATTTTCCTTCTTTGTAAACTAATAATTTAGAATCATCCCTCTTTGATTTAGGGTATTTTGCAATCCTATTATTTTCTAAACTATAATTATAGTCATCTAAATTTAAATCGCTAATCATGTATAGATAAAAAAATCTTTATGGTCTTAGTTTCCTAACTTCTGATCCTGTTTTCCATAACTCTGAGTTTCTTAATTCTTTTAGTTCTTTTTCTAAATTTATTCTATAATCACTTTTTTGATTTGCTTCAATAGTTATTTTAGTTTCTTTTCCTGTCTCTACAGATTCATATAGTTCTTCAAAAATAGGATATACTGCATCTCTAAACTTTTTCCACCAATCTAGTGCACCTCTTTGAGCAGTTGTAGAACAATTAGCATACATCCAATCCATTCCATTTTC
>JAYZHG010000125.1:0-5739 GCA_036166735.1 Bacteroidota bacterium
AAAAAAAATTGGAATTAAAAGATCTTTAGTAGGTGCATATGAGGAGGGTAGATCAGATCCTAGATTAAATAATCTATTAAAAATATGTGATACATTTAATATCTCTTTAGATAACATACTAAAGAAAGATGTTTCTATTTTATCTGAAAAAAACTATAAAATAAATAAAAATCAAAAAGTAAAAGTATTATCCATAACTGTTGATAATTCAGGAGATGAAAACATTGAATTAATTAATCAAAAAGCATCTGCAGGATATTTAAATTCTTATTCAGATTTTGAATTTATTGAACAATTACCAAAATTTCAATTACCATTTTTAAATTTTAGTGGCACCCATAGAGCATTTGAAATTAAAGGTGATTCTATGTTACCATTAACTTCAGGAACTATAGTAATAGGAAAATATATTGAAAATATAGATTATGTTAAAGATGGAAAAAATTATATCTTATTAACAAAAAATGATGGTATAGTTTATAAAAGAGTCGAAGTTTTAGAAAATGAATTAAAATTAATTTCTGATAATAAATCTTATGAATCTTATAATATAGTTATAAATGATATTATAGAAATTTGGGAAGGAATAGCTTTTTTTAGTTTAGATTTTCCTAATCCTAATAATGATTTAAACACCTTAAAAAGTCATATAAATGCCTTGTATTCAGATATAAATGATATAAAAAATAAGATATAATTATTTTTTATATATTTTTGATTTATGTCTAATAAAAGTGTTTTTTCAGGTATTGAAAATCCAAATCCTTTTAAGTTAAAACTTCCTAATATTAATTCTGAAGAATTTGATAAAGTAATAAATACAAGGAGAAGTGTAAGGGTTTTTAGTGATGAAAAAATTCCAGAAAAAATAGTTAAAAAATGCATGAAAAATGCTCTTAAAGCTCCAACATCGTCTAATTTGCAGACATGGGAAATTTATTGGATAAGAAATAAGGAGAAAAAAAATAAAGTTATAAAAGCATGTTTATCACAACCAGCTGCATCTACTGCAAAAGAATTATTTGTTTTTGTTTCTAGACCTGATTATTGGAAAAGAAATAATCAATTAATGTTAGATTATTTTAAAACAAAAAGTAATGTACCTAAAGAGGTTTATAATTATTATGCTAAAATTACAAGTTTTGCATATAATCATGGATTTCTAGGTATACTAGGATTTATTAAAAAAATAATTGTAAACATAATTGGTATTTTTAAAGTAATTCCAAGAGAACCTAGTTCATTTGCTGATATGAAAGTTTGGTCTCAAAAAACAACGGCTTTAGCTTGTCAAAACTTTATGTTATCAATGAGGGCATATGGATTTGATAGTTGTCCAATGGAAGGTTTAGACTCAACAAGAATGAAAAAAATTCTAAATCTACCTAGAAAAGCACAAATATGCATGGCTATTGGTACAGGTAAAAGAGAAAATAGAGGTATTTATGGAAAGCAATTAAGATTTGATAATGATTTATTTATTAAAGAGGTATAATTTTATTAAAAATATTTTATTGAATTATTATTATGATTAAATCTATAAAAATTGAATTCCCTGATTCATCAGTAAAGTCTTATAAAGTAGGAACCACTTGTTTAGAAATTCTTAAAACAATAAGTAATAGTTTATTAAAAAAAACTTTAGTTGCATCTCTTGATGATCAAGTTGTTGATTTATCATATAAAATATTAAATGATAGTAAAATAAAATTTTATAGTTGGGATGATGAAATTGGAAAATCTACATTTTGGCATTCTTCAGCACATTTACTTGCTGAAGCTATTGAAAATATATATCCAGGAGTAAAATTTGGCATAGGACCACCAATTGCTAATGGATTTTATTATGATATTGATTTTGATAAATATGATACATCAAAAATTGATTTGGAAAAAATTGAAAATAAAATTTTAGAATTATCTAGAAATAAATCTGAATATTTAAGAGAAGAAATATCTAAAGCTGATGCTATAAAATTTTTTGATAATAAATCTGATAATTTAAAACTAGATTTATTAAAAGATTTAAATGATGGTGAAATTACTTTTTATAAACAAGGTAATTTTATTGATTTATGTAAAGGACCTCATATTCCAAATACTTCTTTTATTAAAGCTGTAAAAATTTTAAATGTTGCAGGTGCATACTGGAGGGGAGATGAAAACAATAAACAATTAACAAGATTATATGCAATAACCTTTCCAAAACAAAAAGAATTAGATAATTATCTATTAAAACTTGAAGAAGCAAAAAAGAGAGATCATAGAAAATTAGGTAAAGATCTTGATTTGTATTTTTTCAGTGATAAAGTTGGTCAGGGTTTACCTATGTGGTTACCTAATGGAAATATTATTAGAGAAAATTTAATGAATTTCATGAGGGATGAACAAATTAATTTAGGCTATGAACATGTTTCAACTCCACATATAGGCTCTAAAGAATTATATGTAACATCTGGTCATTATGACAAGTATGGAGAATCCTCTTTTCAACCTATTAAAGTTCCTAGTGATAATGATGAATTCTTATTAAAACCAATGAATTGTCCACATCATTGTGAAATTTTTAATTTTAAACCTCATTCGTATAAGGAGTTACCTATTAGAATAGCTGAGTTTGGTACAGTTTATAGATATGAAAAAAGTGGTGAATTACATGGAATGACAAGAGTAAGGGGTTTTACACAAGATGATGCACATATTTTTTGTACAATTAATCAAGTTAAGTCTGAAGTAATTAATGTTATTAATCTTATAATAAAAGTTTTTAAAGCACTTTCATTTAATGACTATAAAGTTCAGGTATCATTAAGGGATAAAAAAAATCATGATAAATATATTGGTGATAATAAATTATGGGATATTGCAGAAAATGATTTAATTGAGGCAATAGAAGAAAAATCAATTGAAGCTAATATAGTTTATGGTGAAGCAGCTTTTTATGGACCAAAAATTGATTTTATAGTTAATGATTCGTTAGATAGAGAATGGCAATTAGGTACAGTTCAGGTAGATTATCAATTACCTAAACGTTTTAATTTAAATTTTATTAATAAAAATAATAAAAAGGATAGACCGGTTTTAATTCATAGAGCACCATTTGGATCTATGGAAAGGTTTATAGCAATTTTAACTGAACATTGTGAGGGTAATTTTCCTTTGTGGTTAGCTCCTAAACAATTAATTATTTTACCAATAAATGACAAAGTCAACAATTATGCACTTAGTGTTTATGATAAACTCAGTAAAAATGAGTTTAGATGTTCATTAGATAAAAGAGTAGAAAAAATCTCAAAAAAAATAAGAGATGCTGAAATAATGAAAATTCCTTATATGATTATTATTGGTGAAAATGAAATGAATTCAACTAAATTATCCGTTAGAAAAAAAGGAGAAGGAGATATCGGTAAAATGTCATTAATTGAATTGAAAAATATTTTAAATGTTGAAATTTTAAGTCATACAAAATAATTATGATTTACTTTTATTTATATAAAATATTAAGATATTTGCAAATATTTTTAAAAGGAGGTACGAATTATTAGAATAAATAGAAAAAAAAGAACCTGGAATAAACCAGAAGAGAAGTATAAAATAAATGATAAAATTACTTCTAGTAAGGTTAGGGTTGTGGGTGATAATGTTGAAGTAAATGTTTATCCCTTACACCATGCAAAAGCTATGGCAGAAAGACTCGGATTAGATCTTGTTGAAATTTCACCAAATACTGATCCACCAGTGTGTAAAATTATTGATTATTCAAAATTCAAATACACACAAAAAAAGAAACAAAAATCTATAAGGTCTAATGCACAAAAAATAGTTTTAAAAGAAATTAGATTCGGTCCAAATACCGATGAACATGATTTTAATTTTAAATTAAAACATGCAATAAAATTTTTAGAAAATGGTGCTAAAGTTAAAGCTTATGTTCATTTTTATGGTAGAACAATTGTTTTTAAAGAAAGAGGAGAAATTCTATTACTTAAATTAGCACAAGCTCTTGAAAATATAGCAAATGTTGAAGAATTACCTAAACTTGAAGGAAAAAGAATGTTTTTAATGTTATCACCAAAAAAATAATTATATGCCAAAAGTAAAAACTAAATCAGGAGCTAAAAAAAGATTTAAATTGACTGGATCTGGGAAAATTAAAAGAAAAAATGCATTTAAAAATCATATTTTAACTAAAAAAGAAACAAAACAAAAAAGAAATTTAAGAAACTCGTCATTAGTTCATAAATCTGACAAAAAGAATATTGAAAGAATGATATAAAATTTATAATTATGCCAAGATCAAGAAACAGTGTAGCGTCAAAAAATAGAAAGAAAAAAGTTTTTAAATTAGCAAAAGGCTACTTTGGAAGAAGAAAAAATGTGTGGAGAGTTACAAAAAATGCTGTAGAAAAAGCATTACAATATTCTTATATTCATAGAAAAACTAAAAAAAGAGAAATTAGAAGTTTGTGGATTCAAAGAATAAATGCTGGCGTAAGAGAAGGTGGAATTTCATACTCTGATTTTATGGATAAGTTAAAAAAGTCTAATATTACTCTAAATAGAAAGGTTTTGGCTGATATTGCCATGAATGATCCTGAATCTTTTAAAAAAATTATTAAAACTATTAGTTAACAAATAATCAGTGTTTAATAAAGATATAATTGATTCTTTTAAAACAATTGAAACCCCATTTTATTATTACGATTTAGACATTTTATCAGAAACTTTAGAAAGGTTAATAATAGAAGCAGATTCTAAAATTTTTAAAGTTCACTATGCTCTTAAAGCTAATACAAATTCTAAATTATTAAATCTTATAAGAAGTCATGGTTTAGGTATTGATGCTGTTAGTGGAAATGAGGTCAAAAAATCTATTGAAGAAGGATTTGATAATAAAGATATTGTTTTTGCTGGGGTAGGAAAGACTGACAAAGAAATTGAATATGCTATTAATAGCAAAATTTCTTGTTTTAATTGTGAGTCAATTCAAGAAATTCAAGTAATAAATGATATTTCAAAAAAATTATTAGTTACATCAAATATTTCTTTAAGACTTAATCCAAATATTGAATCAAAAACTCATAAAAATATTACCACTGGTACTAAAAAAAATAAATTTGGTATTGATATAGATGATGTAGATGACATTTTAACTTTGTTAAAATCTTTAGATAATATAAATTTAGTTGGTATACATTTTCATTTAGGATCACAAATAACAAAATTTAAAGTGTTTGATGAATTAAGTAAAATAGTTAATAAAACAAACAAGAAAATACATGATTATGGTATCTTGTTAAGTCATATTAATGTGGGGGGTGGTTTATCTATAGATTATAATAATCCAGAAAAAAATTATATTCCTAATTTTAGTGAATATTTTAATGTTTATAAAAAGAATATTATTTTACTAAAAAATCAAAAAATTTATGTTGAATTAGGAAGATCCTTGGTAGGACAATGTGGTAGTTTAATATCTAGAGTATTATTTACAAAAAATTCATACAATAAAAATTATGTTATACTAGATGCCGGAATGACTGAGTTAATAAGACCAGCTTTATATAATAGTTATCATAAAATATCAAACTTAAGTTCAATCGAAAATAAATTTAAAAAGTATGATGTTGTTGGTCCATTATGTGAATCTTCAGATGTTTTTTTAAAAAACATAAAATTACCATTTTCAAAAAGGAATGATATATTTAGAATATATTCTTGTGGAGCTTATGGTGAAAC
>JAYZHG010000126.1:0-27960 GCA_036166735.1 Bacteroidota bacterium
TAATAAAAAAAGAAAAAGTTTTATTTTCATAATTAATGGTTCTAATGGACTTAATGTAAAATACTTACACTAACTGAATTATATTTCAACAGTACAATATTATAGTTTTTTTATAAGTTTTATTAAATAATATAATATATAAACCATAAAATTAAGTTATTAATCTAAAATAATACTAATTAGCACAAAATTCTTTAAGACGTATATTTTTACCTGGTTCTCTTAATTTTTGAAGTGCTTTCTCTCTAATCTGACGAACTCTTTCTCTAGTTAATCCCATAACATCACCAATTTCTTCCAAGGTATATGGATTATCAAAACCTATGCCAAAACTCATAAGAACAACATCTCTTTCTCTTGGTGTTAAAGTTGATAATGCTCTCATTGTCTCAATTTTTAAAGAATTATTAAAAACCAAACCTGTATCAGTGGGTCCTTCACTATCATTTTCAAGAACATCTAATAAAGATCCAGAATCATCCTCTCCAAAAGGAGCATCCATTGACATTTGTTTAACTTCAGCACCCAAAGTACTTCTTACTTCAGATGGTTTCATCTCTAAATTTTTTGCTATTTCTTCTTCAGTAGGCTCCCTTTCTAATTTTTGTTCCAATTCTGCATAAGCCCTTCTAATTTGATTAATAGCTCCAGATTTATTCATTGGAAGCCTTACAATTCTTGATTGCTCTGCAAGTGCTTGCATAATAGATTGCCTAATCCACCAAACAGCATAAGAAATAAACTTAAATCCTTTAGTTTCATCAAACTTTTTAGCAGCTTTAATTAAACCTAAATTTCCTTCATTAATCAAATCATTTAATGGAAGACTTCTGTTTTGATATTGCTTAGCAACCGAAACTACAAATCTTAGATTAGCTCTAACTAATTTATCGAGAGCATCTTGATTACCTTTTTTAATTTGTTTTGCTAATCTTACTTCCTCATCAGGAGTAATCATCGGAACACCACTAACTTCTGTAAAATACTTTTCTAAAGTGTGACTTTCTCTTCTGTTGGTAATCGATTGGGTGATTTTGAGTTGTCTCATGAATTAATTATTTTGTGAAAACTGATCCGCAAATTTATTGCATTATTTAATATTTATCAAACTAATTTAATGTTATAACGAAATAAGATTGATTTTGTTTCTATAATGTGTATAAGTTTAATAAAAATATTATTCTATTTCAATTACTAAATTATCAGTCAATGGAATAGACTGACAACACAAAATGTAACCTTTTGCAATTTCTTCATCCGATAATGCATCAGAAACATCCATTTTAACATTTCCCGAAATTAATTTTCCCTGACAAGATGTACAGACACCACTTTGACATGAGTACGGCATATCAATATCATTTTCAATACCTGCATCAAGAATAGTTTCTTTTTTACCTACCTCTATATCATGAATATCTCCATCAATATGAATTTTAACTTTCGATTTATTTTCCATTTCAATAATTTATACAAACGCAAAAATAATGCTGATTGATTAAAAAAAAGATATCTATAATAATTATTATCTAAATTTGCAGACTATTATGAATGAAAATAATTTAAAATCCATATCACCAATTGATGGTAGATATAGCAAAATATCAAACAAAATATCAAGCTATTTCTCAGAATATGCACTTATAAAATATAGAGTGTATGTAGAAATTGAATATTTTAAAGCTTTATCTGATATTCCTTTAAAACAATTAGCTTCAATTAGTTCTTCTGATAAGAAAAAAATTAGTGCTATCGCATCTAAATTTTCATTAGAAAATGCTAATAGAATAAAAAAAATAGAACAAAAAATTAATCATGATGTAAAAGCTGTTGAATATTTTATTAAAGAAAAATTTGATGATCTTGGATTGGAACATTACAAAGAGTTCATTCATTTTGGATTAACTTCTCAAGATATAAATAACACTGCAATTCCTTTAATGCTAAAACTTTGTTTAAAAGATATACTACTACCTAGTCTAGATGATGTTTTAAAATTATTAAAAAACAAATCTGATGATTTTATAAATATTTCCATGATTGCAAGAACTCATGGGCAAGCTGCTAGTCCCACAACTTTTGGAAAAGAAATAAATGTTTTCCATGAGAGAATTAAAAATCAACTCAATTTATTATATAAAATTCCTAATAATGGAAAATTTGGAGGTGCATCAGGTAATCTTAATGCTCACTATGTTTCCTATCCCTCAATTGATTGGAATAATTTTTCAAATAAATTTCTTGAAAAATTAGGACTTGAAAGAAGTAAACCAACTACACAAATAGAACACTATGATAATATGGCTGCAATATTTCATAATTTATCTAGGATTAACACCATCCTTATAGATTTTTGTAAAGATATATGGCATTATATATCAATTAATTATCTGATTCAAAAAGTGAATAAAAAAGAAGTTGGATCATCAACAATGCCACATAAAATAAATCCCATTGATTTTGAAAATGCTGAAGGAAATTTAATGTTAGCAAACTCTTTATATACATTTTTTGCTGAAAAACTTCCTATTTCAAGACTTCAAAGAGATTTAACAGATTCTACTATATCAAGAAATATTGGTTTGCCTTTAGCTTATACCAAAATAGCCTTTAATTCAATAATTAAAGGCATTAATAAATTAGATATTGGGAAAAAAACTATTGAAAAAGATTTAAATGATAACTGGGCTGTTATCTCAGAAGCTATTCAAACAATTTTACGAAGAGAAAAAATTTCAAATCCTTATGAACTTCTTAAAGATCTTACTAGAAATAATGAAAAAATTACAAAAGAATCAATCTCTAAATTTATTAATGACCTTCCTATTAACCAAAAAATAAAAAACGAGCTATTGAAAATAACTCCTAAAAACTACATTGGAAATTCTAATAAAAAATAATGATAAAATTTATTATTGGGTTTTTATTAAAAAAATTCCCAAGATCTTTTTTACAGAGAATCAGTAAACCAATTTTTAAAATTATAACTCTACTATATAAAGGAGATGTTGTATTTTGTCCAATTTGTAAAATTAGTCTAAAAAAATTTTTCCCATACGGCAGAAAAGTAAGAGAAAATGCTCTTTGTCCAAATTGTCTTTCATTAGAAAGACATAGATTAATTTACCTTTATTTAAAAAATGAAACTAATTTTTTTAATAAAAAATTAAATGTCTTACATATTGCACCAGAACAATGCTTTATAGAAAAATTTAAAAACTCCAAAAACTTAAATTATACCACTGGAGATTTAAATTCACCTCTTGCAGATATAAAAATGGATATCCATAATATGCCATTTGAAAATAATACATTTGATGTTATTTTATGTAATCATGTTCTTGAACACGTTGAGAATGATATTTTAGCTCTTAAAGAAATTAAAAGAGTATTGAAAAAGAGTGGATATTCTATACTTCAAGTTCCTTTCTATCATCCCCTACCAAATAAAACATTAGAAGATAAGTCTATCACAAATTCATTAGAAAGAGAAAAGAAATATGGTCAATCAGATCATGTAAGAAAATATGGAAAAGATTACAATAAAAGACTAACATTAATAGGTTTCAAAGTTGATGAAAATAATTACATAAATAAATTATCTGAAGATCTAAAAATGAAATATGGATTACCTAAAAGTGAAATAATTTTTATTGCATCAAAATAATAACTTTCCAATAATTAAAAAGAAGCAGACAATTTATTTGATATCTGAATCTTCTATAATGTATCCATTTTTATCAGAATTTATTGATATTATTAACTCAGAGATAAATCCGACTAAAAATAATTGAACTCCTACAATTATAGTTACCAAAGCAATATAAAAAAGAGGTTGATCAGTAACGGGTCTTATTTGATCTAAAGGAATATTATTAGATATTTTAGATAACTTTTCATATATAATCCAACCTACTGAAATGAGACCTATTAAAAAAGATATTACACCAAGAGATCCAAAAAAATGCATTGGTCTTTTTCTAAATCTATAGACAAAACTTACTGAAATAAGATCTAAAAAACCTCTAATATATCTTTCCATACCAAATTTTGTTTGTCCAAATTTACGTTTATTATGGTTAACTACTTTTTCTCCAATTTTATCATATCCATTCCACTTTGCAATTAAAGGAATATACCTATGCATTTCACCATATAAATTTACAGAATTTACTAATTCCTTTTTATATATTTTTATTCCACAATTAAAATCATTTAGCTTTATTCCTGAAAATATTCTGGTTATCAAATTAAAAAATTTAGAGGGAATAGTTTTTGAAAGAGGATCATTTCGCTTTTTTTTCCATCCAGAAACAAGATCATAATTATCTTGATTTATCATTTTAAATAAAGGATATATTTCATTAGGATCATCTTGTAAATCAGCATCCATAGTTAAAACATATGTTCCATTAGAAGCTTTAAATCCAGCATCTAATGCATCAGATTTTCCATAATTTTTTTTGAATTTAATAGAGCTTAAATTTGTTTTTTTTTTAGATATGGTCTTTATAACATTCCAGGAATTATCTGAACTTCCATCATCAATAAAAATAATTTCAAAATTCAAATTCGTATTCTGCAGATTATTTATAATTGAATTATATAATAATTCTAAAGATTCTTCTTCATTATATACTGGTATTACTATAGATAAATCAATATTCCTCATTTTATTATAATAATATATTTGTATCACAACCAACTACAATTCCTTCAACTTTTCCCCTAATTGACCAATCCATCCATGGAGAATTAATAGATTTTGAAAGATTCGTATTTTCATTATAATCCCATGAAGAGCTATGATCAAAAATTGTTAAAATAGCTCTATTACCTTCCTTAATTTCAGGTTGATCCAATTTTAAAATTCTTCTAGGATTTCTTGTAAATTTATCTAGTAAAATATCAAAAGAAATTTTACTAGATAATTCAACTAGATTTGAATAAAATGTTTGTAATGAAATAATACCAAAGCTTGCTTTATCAAACTCTACATTTTTACTATCAATATCTTGTGGTTGATGATAAGAAGAAATAACATCAATAGTACCATCCTCTAAGCCAATAATTAAAGAATCCATATCCTCTTTTGTACGTAGTGGAGGATCAACTTTATAACATGTTTCAAAATTTAATATTTTAGAATCATCAAGTAAAAGATTATATATTGGAACATCACAAGTAACATTTAACCCTTTTGATTTAGCCTTTTTTATTAATTCAACAGAATTTTTAGTAGATATACCAGAAAAATGAATTTTTCCACCCACATATTCAAGTATTGATAGGTCTCTTTTAATTCCAATGGTCTCTGATATGGATGGAATACCTTTTAAACCAACTTTATTACTATTTATCCCATCGTTAACCTGTCCTTTAGATAAATAAAAATCATTAGGTTTAGATATATATAAGCCATCTATTTGATCTAGATACAATAATGATTTTAAAATTAATTCTGAATTTTTAATTATCGAAGTTCCACCAGAAAAAGCAACAGCGCCTGAATTATATAAATCTATTATATCATTCATCTCTATTCCAGTAGAATTTTTAGTAATTGCAGCAGTAGGATGAATTGATGTCAATCTATTTAAAGACTTATTTTTTATGTAAATAATATCATTCTTAGTTTGAATAACTGGATTCGTATCAGAACTAAGTAATATGTCAACAAACCCTGATTTTGAAGCTAAATTTATACCTGAATTTAAATCTTCTTTATATTCGTTTCCAGGATCACAAAAGTTTGAATGAAAATCTATCCAACCCACAGAAACTTTTTTGCTCTGACAATCAATTACTCTTCTTGTTTTATTAGTGATTTTCCTTTTTGATATTTTCTTAATAATACCATCAGATCCAATTAATATATTTATTTTTTGATTATAAAATTTTGATGTTGGTTCAGATACTATTAAAGAATTGAGCAATAGCGACATTAATCAGATTTTAATTACGCTAAATTAAAATATATTTAATAGAGTGAAAAATTTAATTTACTAAAACAGTAGCTTCTCTATCAGGACCAAGAGAAATTAATTTAATAGGTACACCTAAATTATCTTGAATAAAATTTATATAATCTTTGAATTCTTGATCTAAATTCTTATAATTTCTACAATTGTTGATATTTGATGACCAACCATTAAATGATTTATAAATTGGTTTAATATCTTCAGATTCAATTAATGTAGGAAAATAATCAATATCCTTTCCTTTATATTTATAACCAATACAAATATTAATAGTTTTAAAATCTGATAAAACGTCTGACTTCATCATATAAAGATCAGTAACCCCATTTAACATAACTGAATATTTTAATGCAGGTAAATCAAGCCATCCACATCTTCTTGATCTTCCCGTTGTTGATCCAAATTCATTCCCATTTATTCCAATATTTTTTCCTACTTGATCAAATAATTCTGTAGGAAAAGGTCCTGCCCCTACACGGGTACAATAAGCTTTAAAAATACCAAAAACATTGCCAATCTTTTTTGGAGAAACACCAAGCCCTACACATGCTCCAGCAGTAGTTGTATTTGATGATGTTACAAATGGATAACTTCCAAAATCTATATCTAATAATGTTCCTTGGGCTCCTTCTGCTAAAACTTTATTGTTTTTTTTTATATGATTATTAACTACATACTCAGTGTCTGTTATATCAAATTCTTTTAAAAAATCAACAGCCTTAAAAAATAAATCTTCCTTTTCTATAAAATCACTTGAATAGTTTCCTTTTAAAAAATAATCATGAGTAGATTTTTGATCTTTATATTTATTTATAAAAAATTCTGACAATACATCCCCCACTCGCAAACCATGTCTACCAATTTTATCTTGATAAGTAGGACCAATTCCTTTTAAAGTAGAACCTATTTTCTTATCCCCTTTACTGTCCTCAAGAAGCTTATCTAAAAGCCTATGAATTGGTGAAATTAATTGTGCTTTATTAGAAATAATTAGACAATCCTTTAAATCTATACCAAATTTATCGTATATATCTTCAACTTCTTTCATAAAAATAACGGGATCTAAAACAACTCCATTACCTATAATGTTTTCCTTATTTTCTCTAAAAATACCAGAAGGTATTTGGTGCAAAACATGCTTATTTCCATTAAATTCTAATGTATGTCCTGCATTTGGGCCTCCCTGAAATCTTGCAATAACATTATAATTTGGAGCTAAAAAATCAACAATCTTACCTTTACCCTCATCACCCCATTGTAAACCTAACAACACATCAACTTGCATTTATTTCTTTTTTTTAGTTCCAAAAAAATACAAAGAATGATCTTTAATTTCAACACCAAACATTTCTTCAACTGAATTTTTAATTAATTGAATTCTAGGATCACAAAATTCTAATATTTCATCATTATCAAGAATAATATGATCATGCTGTTTAAAACCAAAAGATTTTTCGTACTTAGCAAGATTATCTTTAAAAATATGTCTACTTACCAAATCAATATTTACTAATAAATCCAAAGTATTGTATATAGTTGCCTTACTTACTCTATAATTTTTCTTAATCATTCTATTATATAACTCATCAGCATCAAAATGATGATTATATGAATATATTTCATTAATAATTGCATATCTCTCAGGTGTTTTTCTCAATCCCTTTAACTCAAGATGTTTATCTAAAATTTTTCTAACTTCTTTTATTACAGATGATTTTGATTCCATATAAACTAATCAATTCTTTTAATACCAATCAACTTTTTAACTTTTTGTAATTTTTCTATTAATTTAAATAATTGCAAGGTATCAGACACAAATAATTCTATTTTTCCTTCAAAAATTCCATCCTTCATTTTTATTGAAATTGATTTCATATTTACCTTTAGTTGTGAAGAAATTATTTTGGTGATATCATCAAGAACCCCAATCCTATCTGTACCATTAATCAATAAGGATGATACTAAATTATCATTTATTTTAGTAAACCATTCTGCTTTTATAACCCTATAGGCATACTTAGATAATAATTCAGGTGAATTTGAACAATTTGTCCTATGCACTTTAATACCTTCATTAATAGTTACAAATCCAAAAATATCATCACCAGGAATAGGGTTACAACATGAAGAAATTGAATAATCTAACATCTGATTATTACCATCAAATAAAATTAAATTACTAGATGTTTTTTTATTTATAATTTTTTTAGATTTATCTTCTACAATTAATTTGTCCTCTTTTATTTTAAGATTTTCAATAGAATTTAAATACTCTCTAATCTTTTTTAGATTAAATATTCCTTTTGCTATATCATAATAAAATTCTATAACACTTTTATAATGAAAATAACTAGCCACTTTAGAAATATTTTCATCAAATTCTAATTTTAATTTTTTAAATTTTCTTTTTATAAGATCTTTTCCTTGAGTAGATAAATTTTTTCTTTGTCTTATTAAACTTGACTTAATAGATGATTTTGCCTTAGATGTAACGACTTTATTTATCCAATCCTCTGACGGCTTCTGCTTTGTAGAAGTAATTATATTAACTTGATCACCACTCTTTAAAATTTGAGTTAATGGAACTAATACTTTATCGATTATAGCTCCAGTACATTTTGAACCAACTTCTGTATGAATAGAGTAGGCAAAATCAAGAACAGTTGAATTTATAGGAAGTGTTTTTAAATCACCATTTGGAGTAAAAACAAAAACCTCTTCATTATATAAATTTCCTCTAAAATCATCTAAAAATTCCTGAGGAGAATAATTTTTCTGATTTACCAAATCTCTAATAGAACTTATCCAATCATCAAATCTAGAATCTCCTTTTAATTTTTCTTTATATTTCCAATGAGCCGCAAACCCCTTTTCTGCTATATCATCCATTCTCTTAGATCTAATTTGAACTTCTACCCATTTTCCAATACTACTCATAACAGTGGTGTGTAAAGACTCATATCCATTAGCTTTAGGTGTTGAAATCCAATCTTTCAACCTATCAGAATTAGGATGATAAAAATCCGTTACTACTGAATAAGCCTGCCAACAAACAGTTTTTTCTTCTTCAAGATTTACATCTAAAATAATCCTAATTGCAAAAAGATCATAAATATCTTCAAAACTTCTATCCTGATTCTTTATCTTATTATTTATTGAAAAAATAGATTTTGGTCTTCCTAAAATTTTGAATTTTAAATCTAAAGCTTTTAATTTTTTATTTATTGGTCGTATAAAAGATTTTATGAACTTATTTCTACTGTATTTAGTATCTCTTAATTTATTTGATATATAATTAAAACTTCTTTTATCAGTATATTTTAAATATAAATCATCTAATTCTGATTTTATAGAATAAAGTCCAAGTCTATGAGCCAAAGGTGAATAAACATAAATTGTTTCTGATGAAATTTTTAACTGTCCTTTTCTTGACATGCTTTCAAGTGTCCTCATGTTATGCAATCGATCAGCCAATTTTATCAAAATAACCCTCATATCATCCACAAGAGTTAATAACATTTTCTTAAAATTTTCAGATTGTATAGATGATCCAGGTGTAAAAACTCCAGATATTTTAGTTAATCCATCACAAATTCTAGCGACATTGTCTCCAAATTTTTTTTCTATAAATTTTATAGTTAAATCAGTATCTTCAACTACATCGTGTAATAAAGCAGCTATTATGGATGTAGCTCCTAATCCAATCTCTTGAACACAAATTTGAGCAACATTTATTGGATGTAAAATATAAGGTTCTCCTGATTTTCTTCTCACTTCCTTATGAGCTTCTAAAGAAATCCTAAATGCTTTTTTTATATTAATAGTATCAGATTTAGAAACAATAGATTTAGAATGCCTTAAAAGCTTTCTATATGCATTAACAACCAATTTATTGTCTTTTTCTTCTAAAGTAAATGTTTGTTTATTTGTGTTCATTTTTACAAATTGAAATTTAATTTAAATTTTCTCATTAAAATAATTTATTTCTACATTTGCAAACTGTTTTATGCGGACGTGGCGAAATTGGTAGACGCACTAGATTTAGGATCTAGCGCCGTAAGGCTTGTGGGTTCGAGTCCCTCCGTCCGCACAAATTAAATAAATAATAAAAATTGAAAATAACTAAGACAAAAATTTCAAAAATAGAATCAACTATACACCTTGTATTAGAAAAAAAAGACTATATAAACCAATACGAA
This sequence comes from Bacteroidota bacterium, assembly GCA_036166735.1. Taxonomy (GTDB): domain Bacteria; phylum Bacteroidota; class Bacteroidia; order Cytophagales; family MED-G16; genus JAPYTU01. Next base: position 10,181 of record JAYZHG010000126.1, read on the forward strand.
TCAAAACTAAAAGAACTTAAAAAAAGAGCTAATTTAAAAGGCTTCAGACCCGGAATGGTTCCTATTCAATTATTAAAAAAAATGTATGGTAAAGGTGTTTTGTTTGAAGAACTCAACAAAATAGTTAGTAATAAAATCAATTCATATATAAAAGACGAAAAAATTAAAATAATAGGTGAACCTATACCACAAGGAAACAAACTTGAAGATACTAATATTGATAATATCGAAAATTTTGATTTTGATTTTAAAATAGGACACCTAAGTAATTTTAAAACAGAATCATTTACAAAAAAATCTAAATACACCCTACACAAAATTAAAGTTGAAAAAAAAATAGTTGACGAAACAATAAAGAATTTACAAACTCAATACGCAAATATTGAAAACTTAAAAAAAGTAACTAATAAATCTTCAGTATATGGTGAAATATCATATGATAATAAAACAAAAAAAACATTATTAGAAATTGAAGAATTAGATAATAAAGAAACTAACAAAATTATCGGAAAATCTATTAATGATATTATTTCTATTGATTTACTAAAATTAACAAAAAGTAATAATGAAAAAATATCTCAAATACTAGGTGAAAAAATGGAAACAAAAAACTCTCCTAATAAAGTTTCTATCAAAATTGAAAATATTATTGAAAGATCTCCCGCAATGATTAATTCTGAATTATTTGATAAACTATTTGGAATCGGAAAAATTAAAACAATAAAAGAATTTAATAATGAAATTAAAAAATCACTTTCTGCAAATTATCTGCGAGAAAGTGAATTATTACTAAATAGAGAAATTGAAAACAATTTAGTATCAAAATATAATATTGAAGTTCCTACTAATTATGTAAAAGATTGGATTACCAAAAATAACGATGAAAAAACAAGTAAAAAGTTACTAACTCAACAATTTGAACAATATTGTAACCAAATTAAATGGTCTTATATAGTAGATGATATTGTAGACAAAAATAGTATCAAAATTGAAAATGAGGAGATTATATCCCTTGCTAAGCATCAAATACAAAATCAATTACAAGGATCAGGACTTCAAGAAGTAAATCAAGACATAAATAAATTTGTTGATAATTATTTAAAACATAATAATGGAGAAAATTATCTTAAAATTTTTAACCAATTAAAATCAAATAAAGTTTTTAATCTAATTAAAGAAAAAGTATCAATTAGTGAAAAATCAATAACATTTGATAAATTTAAGCTACTTGCAAAGAAAATAAATTAATTTTATCAGTATGAACAGAAAAGAATTAAGAAAATATATAGTAAAAGACAAAAATTTAAATGGCCTTACATTTGATAAATATGTTGAAAAAGTAGAAAATATGACTCGATCAGTCATTGAAGAAAGACCAACAAATTTTAGAGAAATTGATGTTTTTTCTAGACTTATTATGGATAGAATTATTTTTCTTGGAATGGGAATCGAAGAAAATATAGCAAATATTATAACTGCACAACTTTTATTTCTTGAATCAGTTGATTCAAAAAAAGACATATTATTATATATCAATTCTCCTGGAGGTTCAGTTTATGCAGGTTTAGGTATTTACGATACAATGCAATATGTATCACCCAATGTTGCCACAATATGTACTGGAATGGCAGCATCCATGGGTGCTATTTTATTGGCTGGCGGAACAAAAAATAAAAGATCAGCTTTAAAACACTCTAGAGTTATGATTCATCAACCAAGCGGAGGAATGCAGGGACAATCTACCGATATGGAAATAACATTAAAACAGATGCAAGAATTAAGAAAAGACTTATACAATATTCTAGCAAATCATACTGGAAAATCTTTTAATGAAATACAAAAAGATTCTGATCGTGATAAATGGATGAGAGCTACTGAAGCAAAAAAGTATGGAATAATTGATGAAATTCTGATCAGAAAACCTAAATAGATAATAAAAGTTTATTAGACACCTTTACTGAGGCATCACTCACTCCAATTATTTTTCTTAATTCACTATAACTCTTTATCATATTATTTCTGTATTCAACATTATTTTCCATTTTTTTCAACTCATCTACTATCATTGCTGTATTAAATTGATCTTGAATTAATTCTTTAACACAATTTCTTGATAAAATCAAATTAACAAGTGATATAAAATTTACTTTGATTAATAATTTTCCTATCAAATAGGATAATTTAGAAATTTTAAATACAACCACTTGTGGTACTCCTAAAAGAGCAACTTCAAGACTAGCTGTTCCAGACATAACAACAGAAAATGCAGAATTACATATTGTATCATAAGTATTTTCATATATAACATTAACATTATGAAACTTTTTAATACCATCATAAATAGATTTAGGTAAATCACTCACACCACATACATTAAACGTATAATTTGGCAATTTTTCAACTAAATTTTTAAAAATCGGTAATGAATATTTTAATTCACCAATTCTACTTCCTGGAAGCAGAGAAATAATTTTATTATTTAAATTTTCAGAATTATTAATAGAAAAACTATCTATCTTTTGTATAACTGGATTTCCAACATAATCAACATTAAGGGAATTCTTTAAAAAATATTTCTTTTCAAAAGGTAAAATTGAATATATCTTATCAACATATTTTTTCAAAATAGATATACGACTAGGATTCCAAGCCCAAACTTTAGGAGGGATGTAGTAATGTACATTAAAGCCATTCCTTTTAGCAAATTTTGCAATTTTTAAATTAAATCCAGGAAAATCAATTAATAAAATCAACTTTGGATTAAGTCTTAAAATATCTTTTTTACATTTTTTAAGTTTATTAAGTAATAAAGGAAGTTTATACAAAACCTCAACAAATCCCATCACACTATAATTAGAATAATTTTCTAAAATATTTCCTCCAGCATTCTCCATTTGAGAACCTCCCCAACAATCAATTTTAAGAGAAGAATTTGATTTAAGTAAATTTTCTATAATATATGAACCATAAATGTCACCAGATTTCTCACCAGAGATTATAAAAATATCTGAATTATTTTTCTCCATAATATTCTACAAAATTTCTTGGAGTTTCATAAAGTTTAATACAATGTAACTGACAATTCACATCATTAAGCAACCTTAATTTTTTATCAAGAATTTTCCAGAATTCAATAACAACATTTTCAGTTGTAGTCACTTTACCTTCTAAAAATGGAACATCAAGATTTAAATTTTTATGATCAACTTTTTCTAATATTTCTGATTTAATAATATCTGATAAAGTTTTTAAATTAATAAACATTCCCGTTTCCGAATTTATATTTCCTTTTACTGTCACTATAAGATCATAATTATGACCATGCCAATTTTCATTCGAACAAATACCATATAATTCTAAATTTTTTTCATGTGAAAATTTAGAATTATAAAGTTTATGAGCTGCATTAAAATGTTCTTTTCTAGTAATATAAATCATGTTATTATAACCTTTGGTGATTCATTTAATCTAACTTCAACATGTTCAAATTCAGAGGTACTCAATTCTAATCCTTTAAAATTTGCAGAAAGAGGAAAACTTTTATGAGTTCTTTCTATTAAAACTCCTATTTGAATATCTGTAGGATGATAAGAAAGTATTTTATTAATTGCATACATCAATGTTCCTGCAGAATTCATAACATCATCGATAAATACTATAATATTATCATTTATATGCTCATAAATTAACTCAGGACTACATTTCTTAAATAAAAAACTTTTTTTATCTAATTCCATATCATATAATGAAACTTGAATATCAGAATACTCCATAATATAGCCTTTTATTCTCTCAGATAAATACCTACCATTTGGTCGAATACCTATAATAATAATGTTCTTTTTATTAATGTTTTTTTCGATAATCTGATATGATAACCTTTTAATCTTTTTTTCTATATCATCTGCATTTAAAACAATATTTGTCATTTTAATAAATTATAAAGGCATTACCTTATTATCCTTAAAAGTAGAAAGAATAACCATTGACTGCAAACTATCAGTTGCCTCAATTTCACTGACTTTATCTAACATTAATTTTTGATATGATGCTATATTTTCAGAAACTACTTTTAACATAAAATCACCCGTTCCAGTAATATGATGACACTCTATAACATTTTTTACTTTATTAATTTTATCAAGAAAAATATTAATATTTTTTTTATTATGCTCTTTTAAGGATACTAAAACAAATGTGCTTACTCCTAAACCTATTTCAGATAAATTTAATTGTGCATGATATCCACTGATAATACCTTTTTTTTCTAATTTTCTAACTCTTTCAAGAGTTGGTGCAGGTGAAAGTCCTATTTGTTTAGAAAGATATGCATTAGTAATTTTAGAATTCTCTTGAAGCATTCTTAAAATTTTTCTATCAATATTATCGATTTTCATACTTTAAAATAAAATTTGGTTATTATATAAATAAATTAATTTAAATTTTGATCGACAAATATAAATAAGTTTAATAACAAAGATTATTTTATTTTACGCAAATAATTTCTAGAATCAATATTGATTTTTTCTTTCCTCTTACTTAATCTAATAACTCTTTTAAAATATTGTTTCGAAGTTTTAAAATTTCTATTGTCATATTCTAATTTTCCTAAATAATAATATGAATAAAGCGTATAGCCTAATCTTTGATTTTTCATTTGAATAGAATACTCTATCGACTTCAAATAATTTTCTTTTGCACTTTCAATATTTAATTTTTTTCTTTCTATTTCTGCTTTGAAAAAATGAGCATTTCTTATAACATTAACATTATACCCTAGTATATTATTGAAATAATTTTTAAATAATTCATTTAACTGAATTTCACATTCATCAAAATAACCTAATCTGTATAATAATTGAGTATAATACCTATGAAATATTGAATTCATAGGATATGTATTATGAAGATAATTTGAAATCTGTAAAGCTTTACTCAATTTATTTTCCTCAGAAAATATTCTCATAAGAAAATATTGAGCTTCAGTTCTGGTATAAAATGAGTTTTTAGCAGCATTATCTAATTGTTCAATACCTATAATTTTATCTCCCTTGGGAAAAAAGCTAACTATTGGTTTAAGAATGGGATATTTATCAGATATCCAAATAGAATAATAATTAAAGAGACCATTACCAAATGCGATTTCAGGTATTAAGTAATCTTCTTTTTGAATTTCTTTTAAATATTTAAGAGCATTTTTTCCAGAAAAAGCAGCTTTTCTCCAACTTTTTCTTTCCGACAACAACCTACCTTTAAAACCATACGATGCAGCAAGAAAAAATGCTCCATCAATTTTATTTCCATCTTCATATATTTTCTTTGAAAGTGATATTGATTTATCCATCAATGACAAAAATTGATTATCCAAGTTATTTTTTTGTTTAGTTTCAAATTCTATCCCTTGATTTACTTCTGCTTCAATCCTCCACCATTTACTTAAGCCCAATAAAAAAATTGGAAGTGGATGGTTTTTATATTCATCAATTAACCATGTAAATTCTTTTTCAGCTTCATCAAAATTAAAATTATACATCTTATTAATTGCATCAGTAGATTCAATTTGAATATCTATATCTGACAATATGCTTTTTGAAGTGTCCTTCTGAGAATATAAATTAATATTAGAACAGACAATGAACAATAATAAAAGTATAAATTTTTTTTTCATTTTTATTTTACAAATTAACTCAATCAATAGATTATGATTATAATAATTTATATTATTTTCGCTGAAATAGATTTTTATGTGGAATTTCAATAAAATAAATAATTTTTCAGGATGGATAGCATTGATAATATCATTAATTGTTTATAGCATTACTGTTGAAGACACAGCAAGTTTTTGGGATTGTGGAGAATTTATAGCGGTATCAAGTAAACTTGAAGTTCCTCACCCACCAGGAGCTCCATTTTATTTATTGTTAGGAAGATTTTTTTCTTTATTTGCTTTAGGTAATAATGAAAATATCGCTCTAGCAGTTAACTTTTTAAGTGTAGTGGCAAGCTCTTTTACAATTTTATTTCTTTTCTGGAGCATAACTCATCTATCAAAAAAAATCATTTCCCCAAAAAATAATAAAAATATAATTCTAATAATACTAGCAGGATTTACTGGATCTATGGTATTTACATTTTCAGATTCATTTTGGTTTTCTGCAGTTGAGGCTGAAGTATATGCTATTTCTTCTTTTTTTACAGCTTTTGTTTTTTGGGCTATCCTAAAATGGGAAACTATAGAATCTGAATCTAATCAAAATAAATGGATTATATTAATTGCCTACATGATGGGACTGTCAATAGGAGTTCACCTATTAAATTTAGTTACTATTCCTGCTTTAGCTTTGATAATATATTTTAGAAAAAGTAAAAAAATATCTACTTTAGGCATAGTTTCATCTTTACTAATAAGCTCATTTATAATTATTTTAATAATTGAAGGTATAATTCCTGGATTACCATCATTTGCCAGTTTCATTGAAAGGTTTTTTGTTAACTCAATTGGTCTACCATTTGGAAGTGGTATAATATTTTTTATTATTCTCTTTATTTCAACTTTAATATATCTAATAAGATACTCAGAACTCAAAGAAAAAGTAATTTTAAATACATCATTACTATCATTAACTTTCATATTAATTGGGTATTCATCATATTCTTTAGTTCTAATAAGATCAAGTTATAATCCTCCAATAGATGAAAATAATCCCGAAAACATTTTAAACTTTATTTCATATTTAAAAAGGGAACAATATGGTTACAGGCCTCTATTTAGAGGTCAATATTTTGACGCTAATGTTACGGATCAAGTAGAAAATGGAATAACATATAAAAAAGGAAAAGAAAGATATGAAATTAAAGAAAAGAAATTTAAATATGTCTATGATCCTAAGAGGACAACAATTTTTCCTAGAATGTACAGCAATCAACCAAATCATATTCAGCGATACAGAGAAATAACCAATTTAAATAAGAATCAAAATCCAACTTTTTCTGATAATATAGAATTCTTTTTTAAATATCAAATAGGTCATATGTACTTAAGGTATTTTTTATGGAATTTTTCTGGTAGAGAATCAGATATTCAAGATGCTCAATGGTTAGGTATTGCTAATGCATTTGAAACAGTACCTTATCAAATTGAAAAAAATAAAGCTAGAAACAACTATTTAATGTTACCTCTAATATTTGGAATTCTTGGTATGTTTTTTCAATATTCAAAAGATAAAAAGAACTTTTCTGTAGTGACATTACTATTTATTTTAACTGGAATTGCTCTTGTGTTTTATTTGAATAGTCCTCCAACAGAACCTAGAGAAAGAGATTATATATATGCAGGATCTTACTATGCATTTTCTATATGGATTGGTTTTGGTTCCTTATTTCTGTATTCAATGTTTTTAAAAATTTTCAAAAAAGAAAATCTAGCAATTGGCCTTAGCATTTTATTTTCATTATCTCCACCAACAATAATGGCATATGAAAATTGGGATGACCACAACAGATCAAAAAGATACCTAACTGTAGACTCAGCAAAAAACCTGTTGGCATCATGTGCTCCTAATTCTATTTTATTCACAGGAGGTGATAATGACACCTTTCCTCTGTGGTATGTTCAAGAAGTAGAAGAATTTAGAACAGATGTAAGAGTAATAGTACTCAGTTATTTTAATACAGATTGGTACATAGATCAAATGATGTCTAAAAAGAATAAATCTGAGGCTATAAAATTTAATTTAAATTTAGATAATTATATTCAAGGTGGATTAAATGATTATTTACCTTATGTTAATAATCCAAAAATTAAAGATGCGGCTATAAATTTAAGTGCATATTTAAACTTAGTTAAAAATAACAATAAAGCTATTCAAGTACCTACTAGTTCAAGTAATTATAATGTTATTCCATCAAAATCCTTATACCTTAATATTGATGAAAGTAAGAATATAGAAGGATTACCTAATAAATTTTTACAATATAAAACTGATAAACTTATTTTGTCACTTAAAAAAAATAAAAAAGGTATTGAGAAAAAAGATCTTGCATTTTTAGATTTATTAGAAGCTAATAAATGGGAAAGACCAATTTATTTTAATAATACATCATTAAATGGAATAAGTTTTGATTTAAAAAGAAATGTGATTCAAGAAGGATTTACATATAGGCTTCTTCCAATATTAAATTCTAATTCTGGAAATTTAATAAATTCAGATTTAATGTACTATAACATTATGAAAAATTCATATTGGAGGGAATTAGACAATGAAAATGCTTATTTTTCTGAAGATCATAGAGGATTTATAATGAATTATAGAGCAACCTTTAATACTCTTATCAGAAGTTTGATTGATAATGGTGAATATAAAAAAGCACTTGAAGTAATAAATAAATCTTTAGAGCTTATCCCAGATAAGTCAATAATGTATGATCATTTCTCAGTACAACTTGTTGAATTTTTGTTGAAACTAGATCAAATAGGTGATATTAAGACAGAAGAACTAGCAAATGAAATAGCTGAAATAACAAGTAAAAGAGCAGATGAGATTTTAAACTATTATTTTGATAATAAAATCAATAATAAATATGAAATTCAAAGAAATTTAGTTTCATTAAATACTCTAGCTAGAGCATATAATAACCATCCTAACAAAGAATTATCAGAAAAATACAGAAATCTGTTTGAAATCAATTACGAAAAAAATCCTTAATTTTTTAAAAATTTTACTATTTTTCTATTTCTATCATTTCTTTCATTAATAATAAGAAAAAAAACACCTTTTGATAGGTTTTGTATATCAACTCTCAATTCAAAATCAGAAATTTTTTCTGAATTAAAATTCAACTGATTACCTATAAGACTATGTATTTTGAAATCAAAATCGTCAACATTAATATTATTCTCAAATTTTACAATGATATAATCAGTTGCTGGATTAGGATATAAATTAATACTTATTTTCTTTATATCCTGGGAATAAAAATTAAAAGAAATAAAGACAAAAAATAAAAAAATCAACTTTTTCATAATACCAATTATACTACCAAAGTAAAAAAATAAAACTTATTATCAAAAAATGAGATTATCAAGAAAAGTTAATTTTTATTAAAATAATACATCAATCCTCTTTGAAATCCAATCACCAACTTCAGATGTAGATAAACTTTTTTCAGATAATATATCTTCAGTAACAATATTAGAATCTAAAGCATCTCTTACAGAATTTTGGATTATATCAGCCTCTTTCTTCATATCAAATGCCAAATTTAACATCATAGCAGCTGATAAAATCATTGCCATAGGATTAGCAATATTTTTTCCAGCAGCTTGAGGATAAGACCCATGAATTGGTTCAAATAAAGATATCTTATTACCTATAGAGGCTGAAGGAAGCATTCCCAATGAACCCGTTATAACTGATGCTTCATCAGTAATTATATCACCAAACATATTCTCTGTTAGTATAACATCGAATTCAGATGGATTAGTAATTATTTTCATTGCTGCATTATCTACAAAGAGATAATTAACTTTAATGTCTGAAAATTTATTTTTTGCCATATCCTGGACCACCTCTCTCCATAATCTAGAAGTAGATAATACATTCGCTTTATCAACAAGAGTTAATTCCTTATTTCTTTTATATGCTTCTTTAAAAGCAAGTTCAGAAATTCTTTCAATTTCCTCTCTGGTATAGGTACATGTGTCAAAAACAACCGAACCATCATCAGATACCCCTTTTTCTCCAAAATATATACCTCCAGTTAATTCTCTATATACAACAAAGTCTACATTTTCAATGATTTCTCTTTTAAGAGGAGACGCATCTATTAAAGATTTGTATGTTTTAACTGGTCTAACATTTGCATACAAACCTAAAAATTTTCTCATCTCAAGAAGACCATCTTCTGGTCTAATTTTAGCTTTAGGATTATTATCATATTTTGGATCACCAATTGCACCAAATAAAATAGCATCTGAAGATTTACATATCCGTTTTGTTGAATCAGGAAACGGATTATTTTCAGAATCAATAGCTGAAGCACCAACTAGAGCATTAGTATAATTAAAGGTAACACCTGTTTTAAAAACAATTACATCTAAAACTTTAATTGCCTCTTTCATTACTTCAGGACCGATCCCATCTCCAGCTAATACTGCAATATTTTTTATCATTTATTTACTATTTTCAAATTGAATTATTTTATCCTTTACGCTTAATAAATAATCAATATTATCATATCCATTTAATAAACATGATTTATTGTATTCATTTATAGAAAATGTATGATTGATTTTTAAATCTTTAGAAAAGAAATTTTGATTTTCTAAATCTACAGTAAACTCATGATCTGGATTATTATCAATTTTATCAAAAATTTCTTGAATAATTTTTTCTTCTAATTGAAAAACTAATAAACCATTATTTAAACAATTATTTTTAAAAATATCAGCAAAAAAACTACTAATCACAACCTTAAAACCATAATCATATATAGCCCATGCTGCATGTTCTCTACTAGATCCACAACCAAAATTTCTTCCAGCAATTAAAATTTTAGAATCCTTATTGTGATTATTTAAAACAAAATCTTTTATTGGTTCATTATTAGAATTATATCTCCAATCTCTAAATAAATTTTCTCCAAAACCTTCTCTAGAAACAGCTTTTAAAAAACGTGCAGGTATTATTTGATCTGTATCAATATTTTGAATCTTTAAGGGAGTTAATTGAGAAATTATTTTATTAAATTTTTCCATATTAAATATGTTCTCTTATATCAGAAACGCAACCATTTAAAGCTGAAATTGCAGCAGTAACAGGACTAGCTAAAAATGTTCTTGATCCTGGTCCTTGTCTTCCTTCAAAATTGCGATTTGAAGTGGAAACACAATAATTGTCTTTAGGAATTTTATCTTCATTCATCGCAAGACATGCAGAACAACCCGGTTGTCTAAATTCAAAACCCGCATCCATAAAAATTTTATTCAAACCCTCATCTATAGCTAATTTTTCAACTTTCTTTGAACCAGGTATGACCCAAGCACTAACATGCTTAGCTTTAGTTTTTCCTTTAACAATTTTTGCAGAAAGTCTTAAATCTTCAATTCTTGAATTTGTACAACTACCAATAAAAACATAATCAATTTTATGATTTAATAACTTATCACCAGATTTTAAACCCATATATTTTAAAGATTTTTTAAATGATTCATCTGAATTTTCAACAGCAGAATTTGGAATAACTTCACTAATTTTTATTCCCATTCCAGGATTTGTCCCATAAGTAATCATTGGTTCAATATCTTCAGCATCAAATTTTAAAACCTTATCAAAAACAGCATCTTCATCTGATTTTAACATATTCCATTTTTGTACCGATTCATCAAATTTTTCGTTTTTAGGAGCAAATTCTTTACCCCTAATATACTCATATGTAATTTCGTCTGGAGCAATCATTCCTCCCCTAGCTCCCATTTCTATACTCATATTGCATATAGTCATTCGAGCCTCCATTGATAAAGACTCAATTGCTGAACCTGCAAATTCAATAAAATAACCAGTACCTCCAGAAGCACTAATTTTAGAAATTACATAAAGTATAATATCTTTTGAAAAAACACCTTTATTTAATTTTCCATTAATCTCTATCTTCATTCGCTTGGGTTTATTCTGAAGCAAACATTGAGTAGCCAAAACCATTTCAACTTCACTAGTTCCAATTCCAAATGCTATAGATCCAAATGCTCCATGTGTAGAAGTATGGCTATCACCACAAACTATAGTCATTCCTGGCTGAGTTATACCAAGTTCCGGTCCAATAACATGAACAATACCTTGATATTTGTGTCCAAGTCCATATAAATTAATGCCAGTTTCTTTACAATTTTTTGTTAAAGTTTCAACTTGATTCCTTGATAATTCTTCTTGAATAGGCAAATGTTGATTTAATGTAGGAACATTATGATCTGCTGTAGCTACAGTTCTATCTTTTCTAAAAACATTAATATTTCTTTTTTTCAAACCAGAAAATGCTTGAGGGCTAGTAACTTCATGAATTAAATGCTGATCTACATAAAGTATACTTGGTCCATTAGGAATATTATCAACAATATGATTATCCCAAACCTTATCGAATAATGTTTTCCCCATACTATTTTTTATCACCAACTAATTCATATAAATCCTCATCATAAATGAGTTTTTTTTCATCAGCCATATTAAGAAATTTTATATATACAGTTTCCATCTCAATTTTGGTGAATTCATATCCTAATAACTTTAATCTATGTGTTAACGCTGCTCTACCACTTCTAGCTGTTAAGTCAATAGAAGATTCCTTAACTCCTACATCAGAAGGATCAATAATTTCATACGTTTCTCTGTATTTTAAAAATCCATCTTGATGTATCCCTGAAGAATGAGCAAATGCATTAGCACCAACAATAGCTTTATTTCTTTGAACAGGCATATTCATCATTTTACTAACCTTTTTACTTAACGGTACAATATTTTTTGTATTAATATTAGTTGTCATATTTAAAGCAGGATGAGCATGAAGTGTCATTACTATCTCTTCAAGAGAAGTATTTCCTGCTCTCTCTCCTATTCCATTCATTGTAACTTCAACTTGTCTTGCACCATTTTGCAGACCAGCTAATGAATTAGCTGTTGCTAATCCCAAATCATTATGACAATGAACAGAAACGATTGCCTTATCTATATTAGGAACACTATTTATTAAAAATTTAATTTTATCACCATACATTGTTGGAATATTATAACCAGTAGTATCCGCAATATTAATAACAGTTGCTCCAGCATCAATAACTGATTCTACCATCTTAGCAAGAAAATCCTGATCAGCTCTTCCAGCGTCTTCTGGATAAAACTCGATATCGTCAAAATACTTTCTTGAATACTTTACTGATGATATAGCTTGTTCAAGAACTTTTTCTCTAGTTGACTTAAATTTGTGCTTTATATGAATATCAGAAGCACCAATACCAGTATGTAATCTTTTTCTTTTTGCTGCCTTTAAAGATTGTCCTGCCATATCAATATCCATAACGACTGCCCTACTTAAAGCACAAATAATTGTTTCTCTTACATTTTTTGAAATTTCCACAACAGAATTAAAATCTCCTGGACTAGAGATTGGAAATCCTGCTTCTATAACATCAACACCTAAAGCTTCAAGATCTTTAGCTATTTCAACTTTTTCATCAGTATTTAATTGACATCCAGGAACTTGTTCTCCATCCCTTAAAGTTGTATCAAATACATATATTTTATCTTTTGACATTATATAATTTATTTTTGAAAAAAGTTTAGGGTCTTTAAGTTACATATTTTTCACTATTTCTTCTCCAAATTGAGAGCAAGAAAGTAAAGTTGCATTATTCATTTGTCTTTCAAAATCGTAAGTAACTTTTCCAGATTCTATAGATTTGATTAGTCCATTATAAATTAAATCTTTTGCTTCATTCCAACCCAAATACTCAAGCATCATTGCTCCTGATAATATTACAGAACCAGGATTTACTTTATCTAAACCTGCGTATTTTGGTGCCGTACCATGCGTAGCTTCAAAAATAGCATGTCCCGTTTCATAATTAATATTTGCTCCTGGGGCAATACCAATACCTCCCACAATTGCAGCTAAAGCATCTGATATATAATCTCCATTCAAATTCATTGTGGCAATAACTGAATATTCTTTAGGCCTAAGAAGTATTTGCTGTAAAAATGCATCTGCAATTACATCTTTTATAATAATTTTATGAGAATCTACACTAATTACTTGCCAAGGACCTCCTTCATAATCCACAGCACCATATTCTTTTTTGGCTAACTGATAACCCCAATCTCTAAATGCACCCTCAGTATACTTCATAATGTTGCCTTTATGGACAAGAGTAACAGAATCTTTTTTATTATTAATAGCATAATCAATTGCTGATCTTACTAATCTACTAGTACCTTCAACAGATATTGGTTTGATACCTATTCCAACAGTATTAGGAAATCTAATTTTATCAAATCGAGATTTAAACTTTTCTTCTAATACTTGTTTTAATGTAATATTTTCTTCTGTTCCATTTTTAAATTCTATACCTGCATATATATCTTCAGTATTTTCCCTAAATATTATCATATCTGTTGTACTTGGATCTTTTACAGGTGATGGAGTTCCATTAAACCACCTAACTGGTCGAACACAAGCAAAAAGATCTAATTTTTGTCTAAGAGCAACATTAAGAGATGACATTCCTCCACCTATTGGTGTTGTTAAAGGTCCTTTAATTCCAACAAGATATTTATTAAATGAATCTAGTGTTTCTTGAGGTAACCAATTTCCTGTTGCATTATATGCTTTCTCTCCAGCAAGAACTTCTTTCCAAATTATTTTTTTTGTTCCTCTATACGCTTTTTCTACAGCCGAATCTATTACGTTTTTACTTGCAGGCCAAATATCAATACCTATCCCATCACCTTCAATAAAAGGTATAATAGGGTTATCACCCACTACTAGTTTTCGATCAACAATTTTTATATTATCTCCTTGCATAAAAAACCTATTTTTTATTAAATAAAAGCAATTATAGATATTTTTTCATTAAATGTAGAGAAAAATTTATTTCCATTTTATGTTACAACCCATACTAGGAAATTGTTCGTCTGATATCATTTCTCCAGAAATATACGAATTAATAGCATCTCTTAAATCTTTGCCATTTATAGGTAAATTATTACCAGGAGACGAAGAATCTAATCGGCCTCTATATATTAATTTTTTTTCATTATTAAATAAATAAAATTCTGGAGTACATGCTGCTTTAAAAAGTTTAGCAACTTCTTGATTCTCATCATATAAATAAGGTATTTTAAGATTTAATCTTAAAAATAAATTCTTCATATTTTCAGGAGAATCTTGAGGATAATTGATAATATCATTAGAACTAATTGCAACAAATTGAATTCCTTTATTACTATATTTTGAAACTAATGATACTATTTCATTGTGATAATGTATCACATAAGGGCAATGATTACATATTATCATTACAACAGTTCCAAAATCTAATGATAAATTATTATCTGAAAAATTTTTACCATTAACTACATTTAAAAGATTAAATAGTGGCATTTTACTTCCAATTGGTAACATTTCAGAATAAGTTAAAGACATAATTTTTAATATTTAAAGCAAAAATAAAAAATACATAATTTAAAAACACATTTAATCTATAATGATTAACATAAATTTTTTATAAATTATTTAACAAAACAAATAACAAAAAATGAAAAAGATATTATTAATTACCCTAATCAATTTATTTTATTACAACTTTTCTATAAGTCAGATAGCAGAACCTCCTGAACGTTTTAGGGGAGAAGGTCCTTTTAAACAATTAATTATAAGAGGGGCAACACTAATCAATGGTAATGGAGCACCTCCAACAGGACCAGTAGATGTAATAGTTGAAAACAATAAAATAGTAAGCATAAGAAATGTTGGGTATCCAGGTCTTGAAATTAATGAAAAGAGAAGACCCAAAGCAATAAAAGGTGCAAAAGAAATTAATGCTCATGGTATGTATTTATTACCTGGCTTTATTGATATGCACGGTCATATTGGAGAAACGACAAGAGGAAGAGCGGATTATGTTTATAAACTATGGATGGCTCATGGAATAACAACCATTCGTGACCCTGGCTGCGGAAACGGTTTAAAATGGGTACTCAAACAAAAAGAAGATAGTAGAAAAAATAAAATTACAGCTCCAAGAATTCTTGCATATACATGGTTTGGACAAGGTGCAGAAAATGGAATAAATTCTCCCGAAGAGGCTACAGCATGGGTCAAAAAAAATGCAGAAAATGGTGCTGATGGAATAAAATTTGGAGGTGCTAGACCAGATATTTTTGAAGCTGCCCTAAAAGAAAACAACAAGCATGGACTTGGATCCGCATGTCATCATGCTCAAATGGATGTAGCATGGATGGATGTTATAGAAACTGCTAGATTAGGTCTTACTACAATGGAACATTGGTATGGTTTGCCAGAAGCACTATTTGATGACAGAACAGTTCAAAATTATCCTCTTGACTATAATTATAATAACGAACAACACAGGTTTGGTGAAGCAGGAAGGTTATGGAAACAAGCGGCAGAACCCTTTTCCAAAAAATGGAATGAGGTTATGGATGAACTTATTGAATTAGATTTTACTATAGATGTAACCTTTGTCCCTTACAGCATTTTTAGAGATGTAGGAAGAGGAAGTAGATTAGAATGGCATAAAGATTACACCACTCCAACACTGCTTAAATTTTTTCTGCCTGGAAGAGATAACCATGGTGCTGCATATTTTGACTGGGGAACAGAAATGGAAATGGAATGGAGAGAAAATTATAAACTCTGGATGACATTTATTAATGAATATAAAAATAGAGGTGGTAGAGTTACTGCTGGGGCTGACTCAGGTTATATGTATAATCTTTATGGTTTTGGATACATCCAAGAACTAGAACTTATTAGAGAATCAGGGTTTCATCCTATGGAAGTTATAAGGGCAGCTACCCTTCATGCTGCTGAAGCAATTGGTATGGAAAAAGAAATAGGAACTATTGAGGTTGGAAAATATGCTGATATGATAATTATGGAAGAAAATCCTCTTAAAAACCTAAAATATCTGTATGCAACAGGTGATATAAAAATTAATGATAACAATGAGGCGATAAGAGTTGGAGGTATCAAGTATACAATAAAAGATGGAATAATTTTTGATGCCAGACAACTACTTGATGATGCTAAAAAAATTGTTGATGAAGAAAAATCTTCTACTCCGGGATGGGAAAAATTCTTAATGGATGAAATAAAAAGAGAATAAATTAAAGAAGAAACTAATTGGCAGCAGGTGTTCCTGATTCACCAAACGTATCATTTACAGCAACATTCTTCACAAGAACATTCTTCACAAGAGCAATTCGTGCAATCACCGTTTACACAAGCCTCACATGTGCATGAACATTGATTTTCCATAATATTAAAATTGTATTAAAGAATAAAGATAATTTTTTTTATCTACAAATTGTATTTATCACCAAACTTTGCAAAATTAAATCCTAATTTTAATATACTATCTCTAAGATTTATTTTTTGATTCAATAATGGATTAGTATGATTAAAATGTATGAAATGGATTTTATTTTTTGTGCTTAAATCTTCATCCATAAAAATTTCTATAGTCTCTAAAACAAAAGGATGGGGGATTTCTTTCATAGATCTATTAATTTCATCTCCACTAAAAAAAGTAGCATCTAAAAATGCATAATCAACAGATTTGACCTCCTCTACAATACTTTTTCTCCACAGATCCCATTTGTCAATATCAGGAATAAAAAGTGCCGACTTATTCTTTCCTATTATTTTATACCCAACAGTTTCAGAAAATTCATCACGATGAGGAACACTAAAAGGTATTGCTATTAAGTCATTTGATAATTGAATGTTTTGATTATGATTTATTTCCTTCAAATCAATATTATCTAATGAAACTAATTGACTCCAAGGGCCATTGCCCTCTAAAAATTTTTTCATTCGTGGCATAACATAAATTGGAATTTTATTAGCTCCTAGAGCCTCTCTACCTAAATACATTAATCCAGAATAATGGCCTATATGTGCATGCGTTAATAATATTCCATCAATCAATTTTTTATTTGAAACACCGCTTTTTAAATATTTGATTTGCTCACCAATATCAGGAGTTGCTT
>JAYZHG010000127.1:0-6545 GCA_036166735.1 Bacteroidota bacterium
AATATTAATATAGAGAGATTAGTTTGGCCAGAAGAAAATGAGATAAATTTAGATATTCAAGAACTTTTATCTTTAAAGTCAGAAAGAAACAGGTTAAATATTGATGTAACTACTCCATTTTCTAAATCATCTAATAATGGAAATTATTTATTAAAAATTGTCGGAAGACCAAACATGAGTACAGTTTTGAATTTTATGTTAGGAGTTAGAAATCCTTTGAGTATAGATAGGGGAAATAAATCTGCATGTGTATGGTTTAATGAATTAAGGCTTACAGATTTTGATAAAACAAAGGGTTGGGCAGCAAATGCTAATTTAAATTTAAAATTATCTGATTTTGCTACAGTATCTTCATCGGCTAGATATACTTCTGTTGGTTTTGGCTCTATTCAACAAAGAATATCTGAAAGGACTAGAGAAGAAAGATTACAATATGATGCATCAGCTAATATTAATTTAGATAAGTTTTTACCATCAAAAAGTGGTATAAAACTTCCTTTGTATATAGCCATATCTAAGTCTAAGATTACTCCTATGTATGATCCTCTTGATAAAGATATTCCTCTAGAAGCATCAATTAATTCTTTTGATACCAAAAAAGAAAGAAGAGCATATAAAAATATGACTGAAGAAAATATTGAGTCTAAATCAATAAGTTTAAATAATATTAGAAAAGAAAGAACAAAAAAAGACTCAAGATCTGATTTTTGGGATTTAGAAAATTTATCTACAAGTTTTGCATACAATGAAAGAAAAAGTTCAAATGTTACAACACAATTAATAGAATACAAAGAACACAGAGCAAATATTTCTTATAATTTTTCACCAAAAAATATTTCTATAGAACCATTCAAAAATGTGGATTGGCTTAATTCAAAAATATTTTCTTTAATTAAGGATATTAATTTTAATCCTGTTCCTTCAAATATTACAATTCGAGGAGATATGAATAGGAGATTTAATAAAACACAATACAGAAATTCTAACTTGACTATAGAAGGTGTTGATCCAATTTTTGAAAAATATTTTTCATTTAATAGATCATACAGTCTAAGATGGAACATATTTAAGAGTATGAATATTGATATAAATGCTATTAATAATTCTATTATAGATGAACCTGAGGGAGAACTTGATTCTAAAAAGAAACTTGATAGTGTTTTTTATAATATAAAAACTTTGGGAAGAACAAAAAATTATAATCAAAATGTTCAAATTAATTATAAAATTCCTATTAATAAAATTCCTTTAACTAATTGGATAAGTTCAAACGCCAAATATTCTGTTAGATATTTATGGTCTGCAGGTTCATTTCAACAAGCTGATACATTAGGTAATATTGTTGAAAATAGTAGAAATTATTCATTGAGTACAAAAATGGATATTTCTAAATTTTATGATAAACTTCCTTTTCTAAAAAAATATAATAAAACGTATAAATCAAAAGATTCAATTAATTCATTATTTGAATCCAAGGTTTTTGATGGTATAATGAAATTTATTATGTCATTACGGTCATTAAATTTTACTTATAATGTTAATGAAAGAACATCCATGGCTGGTATTATTGATGATCCAAACATATTTGGATTAAATCTTGATAGTAAGTCTCCAGGTTGGAATTTTATTATGGGATCTCAAGATTCGAATATAAGAAATATTGCTGCAGGAAATAATTGGTTAGTTAAAAATGATTATTTAAATACACCATTTATTCAATCAAGAAATAATAATTTTCAGTTTCGTGGAACTTTACAACCTTTAAGTAGTTTACGAATACAATTAGATGCTAAAAGAATTATATCTGAAAATTATCAGGAAATTTTCAGATATAATTCATCTAACAAATCATATCTTTCTTTAACTCCTACTAGAGGAGGTAATTTTTCGTTATCTTTTTTGTCAATTAAAACAGCATTTATTAAGGATGATGAATTTAATAACTCATCTGTATTTCAAAATTTTGTAGAAAATCGAAATATTATACGAAATAAATTAAATTCAGTTAATTCTACTGGTGAATATGGTTTGAATTCTCAAGATGTTCTTATTCCGGCTTTTATTTCTGCTTATTCAGGAAAAGATGCAAATAATTTGTCTTTAAACCCATTTCCAAAAATACCTATTCCTAATTGGAGAATTGATTTTTCTGGTCTAAATAAAATTAAGGCGCTAAGTGAAATTTTTTCATCTATTAGTATTAGTCATTCATATCAGTCTATGTATTCAGTAGGTAATTTTGTAAACTCTCTTATTTATTCAGATAATTTGGATTTTAATAATTCTATTATGGATTATCCTTTAGCTTCAGAAATTACTGAGAATGGATTGATACCATTTTATATTATTAATCAGGTAAGAATAATAGAGAGATTTGCTCCTTTAATTGGCATAAGTGTTAGAACAAAAAATAATTTAAATGCAAGAATTGATTATAAGAGAGATAGAAATATAATGTTAAACTTATCTAATTCTCAAATATCAGAATTACAAAATTCTGATTTTTCAATTGATTTTGGATATTCAAAAAATAAATTAAAATTACCTTTTAGGTATAGGGGTAATATTATTATTCTTGATAATGATATTCAATTTAAATTAAATTTTGTTGTTAGAAATACAAAAACAATTCAAAGAAAAATAGATGGTGAAAATGTAGTTACTAATGGAAATTATAATTTTCAACTTAGACCTAATATTAATTATGTTGTAAATAATAGGATAAGTTTGATTATGTATTACGATAAAATTATTAATAAGCCGCTTGTATCGAACTCTTTTCCTAGATATTCTTCTTCTTTTGGAGTGAGACTTAGAATGGGATTATCCCAATAAAATTAGAATTTCTATTATTAAAAAAAATCCTTTATTATCTTCGTTGCATGAATCCAAAAGAATTAAAATATACTAATGATCATGAGTGGGTAAAAATTGAAAACGAATTTGCAATTGTAGGAATTACAAATTTTGCTCAACAAGAACTTGGAGATATTGTTTATGTAGAAATTGAATCTCTTAATCAAAAAATTAATAAAGGAGAGATTTTTGGTACAGTTGAAGCTGTAAAAACTGTTTCGGATTTATTTATGCCTATTTCTGGAAAAGTTATAGAAATAAATGAAAAATTAGATTCCGAACCTGAACTTGTGAATAATGATCCTTATGGAGATGGTTGGATGATCAAAATAAAAATGGAAGATGGGTTGGAGATAGAAAAATTATTAGATTTTAGTTCATATGAAAACATTACGAATTAGTTTTTATTTATATCTTTCATTATCCATATTCTGGTTTATATTAATAGTTTATTCTATGGTGTTTTATAATAACACATCAGATTTAAGAGATGTCCCTCTTTATTCTGATAAATTTATTCACTTTTTTTTATTCTTTATTCAATCTTTATTGATAACTAAATCAGTTATGATTTATGACATTAACTTAGTCTATAGATATAAATTTTTAATTTTATTTAGTCTATCTCTCTTTGCTATAATTACTGAGTGCCAACACTATTTTATTGCATATAGAAATTTTGACATTTTTGATATGTTTACAAATATAATTGGAGTAATTACAGGAGTTTTTTTATTCGATTTGTTCAAATCATAAATAATTGATTTATATTTGATCCATAATGGAAGTTAAAAAGAATTTAGACGCAGATTTAGAAAAAAAATCAAGTTTTTTTTTAAATATAGGACTTTGTATAAGTCTTCTTTTGGTAATTACAGCATTTGAATGGAAATTTTATGATAGAGGTGCTGGAATGGATTTAGGTTCTATAGATGATGATTTTGAAGATCTTATGGAAATTCCACAGACAGAACAACCACCACCACCACCACCAGTTATTCAACAGCCTGAAATCATAGAAGTTCCAGATGAAGAAGAAATTGAAGAAGAAATCGAAATCATAATAGATGTTGAAATTACTGAGGAAACAGTAATAGAAGAAATTGTTTTTGAAGAAGCTCCTGAAGAAGAAGAAGTAGATGAAATTTTCACAATTGTTGAAGATCAGCCTGCACCGCCAGGAGGAATGAGTGCTTTTTATAAATATGTTGCTACAACTTTAAGATATCCTGCGCAAGCAAGGAGAATGGGTATTGAAGGAAAAGTTTTTGTTCAATTTGTGGTTGACAAAGATGGTTCATTAACAGACGTTCAAGCAATTAAGGGAATTGGAGCTGGTTGTGATGAAGAAGCTGTAAGGGTTATTTCTAAGGCTAAAAAGTGGAAACCTGGTAAGCAAAGAGGAAGAGCAGTTAAAGTTAGAATGATATTACCTATAACTTTTAAATTAGGTTAATTTCTAAAGAACATTATACAATTGTTCTTTTATTTTTTCTAAAGAATCTTTCATGGATATAACTTTTTCTTGAATTTTAAATTTGTTGCATTTAGATCCTATTGTATTAATTTCTCTGTTAATTTCTTGACATATAAAATTTAATTTTTTACCATTTGAATCAACTGTATTAAGAGTATTCTTAAGAAGAATGAAATGTTCTTTTAATCTACTGATTTCTTCGTTGATATCAGTTTTGTCTAGATAATAAAACAATTCTTGTTCCAATCTATTACTATCTAATTTTATATGTTCAATTTTAGATATTTCTGCTAATAAGTATTTTTTCTTAGATTCAGATCTTTTTTTATTAGTTTTTATAATTGATTTTAAGTTTGATTCTAAATTTTTTATTTTATTATTTATATCGTTTAAAATGCTTTTTCCTTCTTTTTTTCTAGAATTACTACATTCATTTATTACTTTCTTGAATAAGAATTGAAGAGTTTTAAACTCTATTATTTCTTCATTATCTAAAGAAAATAAACTATTTATATGCATAGTATTATTAAAAATGGATTCATTATTAATTTTTCCTGTAGTTTTAGATAAAGTTTTTAGTTCATTATAATAGTGTCTAAATAATTTTTTATCAAATCTAATTTTAGATTTAATTTTATTTTCTATTATTATACTCACATCAATTTTACCTCTTATAAGCTTGGTTTTTAATTCGTTTCTTAAACGATTTTCATATTTAATTAATTGTTTGGGTATTTTAAAACTATAATCAAAAATTTTAGAGTTTAAAGACTTGATTTCAATTTCAATAATATTTCCTTTTATTTCTTTAGAAATAAATCCATATCCAGTCATTGAGTTTATCATTTTATTATTTTAAAAACTATAACCTATTGAAAAATGAATTTTTGTTTTGCCTATTGTATAATCTTCTATAGGTTTTGCAATATCTAATTTTATGTAGTAATCCGTTATTAGTGATCTAATGCCAAATCCATAACTGGCTAACCAAGGATTTTTTGAGTTTTCAATTTCAGCTTGAAATACAGATCCGGGTTCTTTTATTATCCATGTATTAACATCACTTTGACTACTAAATGGGGAATTTTCATTCCATGATGATCCTAAATCAAAAAAACCAATTAATTGAAAATTATTTAGAAATTCAGATGAAACTTCATTATTAAATAAAGTTTTTACTAAAGGTATTCTTAGTTCAGAACTTAATAATAAAACTTTTTCCCCATTAAATTTATTAAAATCATAACCTCTTAAGTCAACAAATTTTGAAAAAAGTATTTTAGAGTTATCTACACCACTAGAAATAGCAAGTGGATTATTGGGTGTGTCTTCATTTGTTGAACTAAATATTGAATTTTGCACTCCTCCAAGAATATATTTGTTTGGGTTATTTCCAAATGATCCTCCATAAAAAACTCGTGATGATAAAATAATGTGGTTACGAATTTTTTGATGATGAATTAGATCAACAGATAAATTATTAAAGTCCTTAAGATCATTATTTAATGAAAAGTAATTTTTATATGATATTTTTAATTTAGTTCCTTCTTCCAAATTCATTCCTATTTTTATTGAGTTATCATATATAATATTTGAAGTATAGCCTGTGTAGTTTGTTTTATTATAATATAGAAAAGGAGGTGGAGTATTATTTAATACTCTATAATCCAAATCTGAAAATTCAGTTCTTGTAAAAAATGGTGCAATTTCTAATCTAACAAAATTAGATAGAGGATACATTGCTTTTATTTTAAACTCATTAAGTGAATATTTATGATAGAGGAAATTTTCTTGATCTTCTGCAAAATATATTTGTCTATTATATGAAAGTTTAAAATCTATTCTTTTTTTAAGATAAGTGTATTCAGTATAAATATCTGAACTTTTTATACTTGAAAAAGGCACAAATGCTTTTGCATATAATTTGTGATCTTCTAGTACATCAATAAAATCAGTTTCAATTTGACTTCCATAACCTTCTAATGGATCAATTTTTATAAAACTGTTAAAATTGTTTTTAACTAGTGAATAGTTATAATTTATTGGTCCGGATATTTTAGTTTTATTTTGAAAATTATTTATATTATTTAATATAGAAGATGTTTCTTTATTGTCATCTTTAAATTCAAAATTTTCTGTTTTTTCAAAATCTATTTTTTTTTCTGTTTGAGATTTAATTTCATCCTCTATTTTTTTTTCATTTAATTTTTTT
>JAYZHG010000128.1:0-2660 GCA_036166735.1 Bacteroidota bacterium
GCTTTAAAATACAAACCTGTACCTCCTACTAGTATTGGAATTTTATTTTTTTTTTTTATGTATTTTATTTTTTTTTGTGTTTCTTTTAACCAAGATCCGGTTGAAAACTTTTTAGTTACGCTTTGAAATCCATAAAGATGGTGTTTAATTTTTTTTTCATCTTTTTTATTGGGTCTAGCTGTTAATATTCTAAGTTGTTTATAAACTTGCATACTATCAGCATTAATAATTTCACCTTTAATTTTTTTTGCTAATTTTATCGCAAACTCTGTTTTTCCAGAAGCTGTTGCTCCTGAAATCAAAATTATTTTGGACTTAATGTCCATTAGTTAGTCTAACTTAACACCAATATAACGTCTTTGGTTTTGGTTATTGATTATTGCAATTAATAAAGTTTTTTCTGTGCCTCTAAGTCTTGAATTCACTATGTTTTGTAAATCACCAACTGTTTTAATTTTTTTCTTCTGAGCTTCAACTATTATATTATCAACCTTTAAATAGTTAATTGGGCTATCTTCTTCAATTGATGTGATAACGGCTCCTGTTGTCGAATTAGGTAAATTTCTTTTTTGAATATCTTCCTTTGCAAGTTTTCTTACAGTAATTTTTAAACCTTTTATTTCAGTTGTTTTCTTAGTATTTTCAGTTTTTTTTGCTCTAAAATCTTCTGATGTTTCTAACCTTCCAAGAATAATTTTTTTTGATATTTCTTTTTGGTTTCTCCATATTTTTACTTCAACATTTTTTCCAACATCGGTTTGGGCAACAATTTTGGGAAGTTCTTTCATTTCATTAATTGGTTTACCGTCAAATTCTAAAATAATGTCACCTGCTATAATTCCTGCTTTGTCTGATGGACTGTTATCAGCTACACTTACAACTAGTGCTCCTCTAGGTTTATTTAATTTTTCAACATCGGCAATGTCTTGTGTAACTACTTGAATTCTAACTCCTAACCACCCTCTTTTTGTTTCACCAAATTCTATTAACTGGTTAATTACTCTTTGAGCGCTATTAGTGGGTATTGCAAATCCAATTCCAATAGAACCGGACTGACCTAATATCGCAGTATTAATTCCAACCACTTCTCCGTTCATATTAAATAAAGGTCCACCTGAGTTTCCTTGGTTAATTGATGCGTCAGTTTGGATGTAATCTTCATATCTTGATAACCCTATGCTTCTGTTTCTTGCCGAAATTATTCCTGCTGTAACAGTTCCACCTAAACCAAAAGGATTCCCAATTGCAATTACCCAATCTCCAATTCTTGCTTTATCAGAGTTTCCAAATTTCACTGGTATAAAATTATCATTTGATTCAATTTTTAGCACAGCCAAATCCATACCAGGATCTGCACCTAAAACTTTTGCTTTGTAATCTTTTTGCTTCGATGTATTCCCTCCAACTCTGACAACAATATCTTCCGCGCCTTGTATAACGTGATTGTTGGTAACAATTATCCCTTTTTTATCAATAATAAACCCTGATCCAAGTGCACTTGATTTTTTTTCTTGAGGAGTTCCAAATTCTTTAAACATATCTTCTAAAGGTGATCCGGGAGGGAATTGAAAAGGAAATGGGTTTACTCTCGATGTAACTGTTTGAGTTGTTGAAACATTAACAACCGAAGGCATCAATTTTTCAGCAAGATCTGCAAATGATGAAGGAATATCTTTAGTGTTTGCTGTAAGCGAAAAATTAAAAAAAATAATTGTTAATAAAAATAATTTTAAATATTTTCTCATCTCTTCAAATACCAAACAATAATAAATCCTATAATTGCAAATATTAATCCACCTGTTCTCAGTTGGCTTTCACTTACCTCATTAAGTCTTTTTAACATATTCTTCATTTTTGATGGAAATATGGCGTACAAAATGCCTTCTATAAAAAGAAAAAGACCAAAGGCTATGATCAATTCTCTCATAAATTTAATAATTTATTCTGTTTTTGATTTTAGATTTCCAAAAAATTTAAAGAACTCACTATCAGGAGATAAAATTAAAGATGTATCTCCACCAATCAAAGCTGTTTCATAAGCTTGCATGGCTCGATAAAAAGCAAAGAATTCTGGATCCTTGCCAAATGCATCAGCAAAAATTTTATTTCTTAAACCATCTCCTTCACCTTTCATAATCTCAGATTGCTTTTTTGCGTTTGCCAGAATAACAGTTACTTCTTTATCTGCAGTAGATGTAATAGTAATTGCCATTTCAGCGCCTTTCGCTCTAAATTCTTTAGCTTCCCTCTCTCTTTCAGTTTGCATTCTTCTATAAATTGCTTCACTGTTCGCTTGGGGAAGATCGGCTCTTTTAATTCTAACGTCAATAATTTCTATACCAAATTTTCCTGCTTCGTTATTTACGCCTTCTTGAATAATGGCCATTTGCTTTGTTCTGTCTTCAGACAACAAAGTTGCAAGACTTTGTGTACCTAAAACACTTCTTAATCTTGAATTTATAATTGTAGCCAGTCTTGATCTTGCTACTCTTTCATCCCCAACGGAAATATAAAACTTTAAAGGATCTGTAATTCTAAATCTCGCAAATGCATCAACAATTAAACGTTTTTGGTCAGATGCAATAACTTCTTCTGGTGGAGGATCCAAACTTAATATTCTTCGGTCTAAAAACACAACATTCTGAATAAAAGGAATTTTT
>JAYZHG010000129.1:0-11368 GCA_036166735.1 Bacteroidota bacterium
ATAATCTTTGAAAGTTTATATGACAACCAATAATTAATATTAAATAAATTACCATAAGAATAACCCCTTGAATTGGTATTTGTAGAAACATTAAGCAGAGGTTGAAATCCTGCAGATATTTTTTTAGACTGAAAAAGACCAGTAAAACCTAATAAAACACTTAATGAACCACTCCCTAATTGCATTGAGTATGGTAATAATTTTTCATTAAATTTCTTATCTATACTTCCAATAGGTAATTTAAATCCAACGTTTGAATGTATTTTGAAAAATCTTTTTTTAAAAAAATTCATTAGAAATTGAAATTCCATATCTCCAATTCCACTTGAATTATATTCTACCGTATTTTTTTTTATTACCTTCATCATATTACTATGATAATTAAATAAACTCATCAAAGTGAGATCATCAGTTATTCCATACATAAACTCTATAAAGTGTGTATTAAAAATTGATGAAGAAACATATTTATCATAGCCTAAAGTTTCTATAACATGTTCTTGTGACATTAAAGTATTTCCATTTAAATTGTTGGATTTAATCTCTGAATTAAATCTATAACTTAACATTACATCCTTTTTAGAATGTGTGTGGTCACCCAAAATACCAATGGGAGCATGTGAATCAGGCCTAGAAGAGTCCCATGAAAATACTTGAATATTTTTAAAATGAGTAGTTACATCAATAAATTTCTTATTTTCTGAAGGAGCTATTTTATTGTTTTTAACTAACAAAAAACTTATTAAAGCTTCCAGCGATTCTTTTAAGTTTTTGGCTTTAGAAGATTCAAATACAGCTATGACATTATCATCATTATAGCTATCGATAATAACTCCTTTATAATTATCTATGACCAATTCTACGTCTCTTTTATAGGTCCAACCATGAGAAAGAGATATTACGTATCTGCTATTATTTTCTATTTTTATTTTTTTATTTCTTAAAACATCTTCTAATTCGTCCGAAACCTTACCCTTTCCCAAAGAAAATGACTCAGAAAAATCTATATAACTTAATAATTCCAAAGATATTTTATTTTTTTTAAGCAATGATGAAAGCATTTTATTTTGAGCTAATAAATTACTTTGACTTAAAAGAAAAATTATTATAAATAATCTTATCATTCTATAATTTTAATGCAAAAATAAATCTTTTAATTTGCTGGATGAAAAACTACAATTAAAAATTTAATGAATTTGTTCATAGATAAATATAACCTAGGCAAAACTATTTTAGTAGATAAAAGTATTGATTGGACTTCATTTGATGTAGTAAAAAAAATTAAAAATACTATTAAATGTAAAAAAGTTGGACATGCGGGAACATTAGACCCGTTAGCAACTGGATTATTAATTCTTTGCACTGGAAACAATACAAAAAAAATTAATGAATATCAAAATTATCCAAAAGAGTATACTGGAACTTTTATTCTAGGAAAAACTACCCCTTCTCATGATTTAGAAACTGAAATTAATTCTCAAAAAACAACCAAGAATATCACAGAAAAAAAGATCATAGAATCTTCCAAATCTTTTCTTGGAATACAAAACCAAGTACCTCCTAAATTCTCAGCAGTAAAAATTGATGGAAAAAGAGCATATTCTTTTGCTAGAAATAATGAAAAAGTAAAACTTAAAGAAAAAAAAATTGAAATATTTAAATTTGAAATTATATCAATAAAAATTCCTGAAGTAGATTTTAAGATAAATTGTTCAAAAGGTACTTATATTAGATCTATAGCAAGAGATTTTGGCAAAAAAATTAAATGTGGTGCTTATTTATCAAAACTTAGAAGAACAAAAATTGGAATGTTTAGTGTTGATAAAGCAAAAAATATAAATGATATTATAAAAATAATAAACAAAGAAAAAATTGAAAATAATTAATGATAATAAACCTATAAACAAGAAAAATTATCTTGTTGCTACAATTGGGTACTTTGATGGCATTCATTATGGTCACAAAAAAATATTAAATACAATTGTTAAGGATGCGAAAAAAAATAATGGCCAAAGTATGGTTATAACTTTCTGGCCACATCCCAGAATTATTCTAGGAAAAAATGATAATGTACAACTTCTCTCAACATTAAAAGAAAAAAAAACAATTTTTAAAAATATAGGCATTGATACACTCTACCTTATAAACTTCACTAAAGAATTCTCAAAAATAAAAGCGTTAGATTTTATAACTAACTTCTTAGAAAAAAAATTAAAAATTAATAAACTAATTATAGGATACAACCATAGTTTTGGAAACAAAAGAGAAGGAAACTTTAATTTTTTAATTCAAAATAAAAAACACTATAATTTCAACATTCAAGAAATAAGTAAACAACAAATAAATAAAAATCTTGAAATTAGCTCTTCTATAATTAGAAAAAAACTTGAAAAAGGTGATGTAAAAAAAGCATCCATTATGCTAGGATATCCTTACTATTTACATGGAAAAGTAATTAAAGGAGATGGAATTGGATCTACTATAGACTACCCTACTGCAAACATAAACATCAATAAATCAAAAAAAATTATTCCAAAAGATGGAGTTTATA
Source organism: Bacteroidota bacterium (assembly GCA_036166735.1). GTDB lineage: Bacteria > Bacteroidota > Bacteroidia > Cytophagales > MED-G16 > JAPYTU01. The sequence goes on from JAYZHG010000129.1 coordinate 2,552, forward strand.
CTATACAAATTATAATTAAAAACAAAAAATATTATGGAATGCTCAACATTGGATACAGACCAACTGTAAATGGAAAAAATAGAAGATTTGAAGTTCATATCTTTGACTTTAAATCAAATATTTATGATGAAAAAATTAAAATTAAATTTTTAGAAAAAATAAGAGATGAAAAAAAGTTTAAAAATTTACATCTTCTAAAAAAACAGCTAATAAAAGATAAAATAACATCAATAAAAATTATAGAAAAAAATGAAAAAATCAGAAATTAAATTTTTAGTAAGTCTAGATAAAGATAATATTCCTAGTAAAATAGAATGGAATGCTGAAGACAGTTCAAATGAAAAATTATCTGAGACCAAATCAATTAGTCTCTCATTATGGGATCATAATAAAATGAATACTTTAAGAATTGATCTGTGGACTAAAGACATGAAAACAAATGATATGAAAAAATTCTATGTTGATTGTATTGGAGGTCTAGGACAGAGCATTCTTAATTCTACAGGGGATGAATTTATGTCAAAAGAAACAAATAATTTGTGCGAAAAGCTTATTAAACATCTAAAAAATAACTCCAATAAATAATCCTAAATATCTAAATTTTGATTATTTTACACAGTTAGTATTGTTACTAATTAACTATTTTAAACATAAACTATAAAGAGTATGAATAATTTTGTTAAGAAATTAATCTGCCTTTTTCTTGTATTATTCACTGTATCAAACCTATCTTTTTCTCAGGGCATTACTGTATCCGGTAGTGTATCAGATGAAAATGGTGCTTTGATTGGTGTAAACATACTAGTTAAGGGTAAAGTACAAGGAACCATCTCAGATAGAGACGGTAACTATACTTTAGATGTTAATGAAACACCATTAACATTAATCTTTTCAATTGTAGGTTATAAAACTCAAGAAATCGATGTTTCATCAAGCACTTCGAATTTAGACGTAGAAATGTCTGAAGACATACTGCTTGGAAATGAGGTTGTTGTATCAGCTTCTAGAATAGAACAAGGTATACTTGAAGCACCTGTAACAATTGAAAAAATGGACTTACTTGAAATTCAAAATGCAGCAACTGCTGATTTTGTAGATCAACTTGAACATATAAAAGGTGTAAAAGTAAGTCGTGGAAGTTTAAATTTTGCTGCTATAAACACTAGAGGTTTTTCAACCGATGCAAATACTAGGTTTGTACAGCTTGTTGATGGAATGGATACATCTGCTCCACTTCTAAACTTTCCTACTGGTAATCTTGTAGGTGTTAACCCACTAGATTTAGAAAGCATTGAAATTATACCGGGAGCATCTTCAGCATTATATGGGCCAAATGCCTATAATGGTACAATGTTGATGACAAGTAAAAATCCTTTTGAATACCAAGGACTATCAGTCCAGGTAATGCAAGGATTTACGCAATCCGCAAGAGGAGGTAATGAAAAACATCCTCTATCAAAGTATAATATCAGATATTCTAAAGCATTCAATGATAAGTTAGCTATTAAAGTAAATTTTGCATATGACTTATCTGAAGACTGGATAGCTAATGACTATACAACTGATGCTGCAAATACTTTTAGCACTGTTGATCTTACTGGTCAACCTAATTTTAATGGTTTAAATCTCCATGGAGATGAAACTCCTATTGTTCTTCCTGTTGGAGCCTTAGCAGGTTCTCAATATACATCTTTTGGTGTATTAAACTTAAGAAGAACAGGATTTCCTGAAGAATCATTAATACTAGATAATGGAGCCAATAATATGAAATATGACATTACCGTTAATTATAGACTTAACGATAATTTAGAAGCTTCAGTACTTTACAGAAAAGGTGGTGGAAGTACCATCTATACTGGAACTCAAAAGTATGCACTTAGAGATTTTGGACAAGAATTCTATAAATTTTCACTTAAAAGTGACAAGTTAGATCTTAAAGTGTGGCAATCTGTAACTGATGCAGGAGATTCATACAACCTTGGAGCTCTTGGAGCACTGATGAATGAAGGATTTTCTCCTTCAGTAACATCATGGGTGCCAACGTACTTACAGACTTATGTCGTTACGATGCAAGGATATACTCCATTCCCTGCTGGAAATTCAGTAGTTGCCCATCAAGTTGCAAGGGCGCAAGCTGATGCAGCAATTCCTGCTATTGGCTCTGCAGAATATAATGCTGTAAGAGATCAGGTAATAGCTGGAAAATTTCAAAGTGGTGGAGCAAGTTTTACTGATAATTCAAAAAGTACTAATGGTGAAATCTCTTATAAAGCTGCAGACTGGTTGCTTGTAGGTGCTAACTATAGAAACTATGGAATTTTCACTGACGGAACAGTCTTCAACGAAGATCCTGACGGAGATGGTGTTAACGAAAGAATACACATATCTGAGTGGGGAACTTATGCACAAGTAACTACTGACATTGTAGATGGTCTTAATTTTACTGGATCAGTGAGATACGATAAAAATGAAAATTATGATGGTAGCTTTACTCCTAGACTTGCACTAGTTTACTCATTTGGAAAAGCTAGCAACATAAGAGCTAGTTATCAAACTGGATTTAGAAATCCTGACACACAAAACCAATACATATTCTTCCCTACAGGAACAGTTACTCTTCTAGGTACAGCAAAAGCAAATGCTGAAAGGTATGGTATTATGGAAGGTGGTGCATGGTCTGGTAACTCATACACTGCTTATCTTAATTCAGGTGGTAGCTTAGATGCGAGTGGTACACCAATTGGTGGTAATCCAGCTTTACTTCAAGAAGCTTATGTTGACTACATAACACCTGAGAGACTTAAAGCATTTGAGATTGGATATAAAGGAATTATAGGAGATGTTGTACTTGCAGACATAAACTACCATAAAACATATTATACTGACATGTTTGGTGGAGTAGTTGTTGCATCAAAAAATCCAGCAACTCATGCAGGACAAACGCTTGCTCCTGGCTATGGTTGGTCTTTAGGAAGTAATGCTAATGATGAAGTAGAGTCATGGGGTATAGGAGTTGGGTTAACTTTTGACCTTGGAATGGGATATAAATTAACTGGAAATTACAATCACTTAGAGCAAGAAATAAATTATGCTAGTGAGCAAAGTACTTTTCTTTCTTATTTCAATACTCCTGAAAACATGTACACATTCACTATGGCAAACAGAGAAGTTTTCAAAAATTTTGGGTTCTCAGCTAGTCTAAGATTCCAAGATGAATTTTTGTATGAAAGCACTTTTGCGAATATGACAATTCCTGCTTATGGTTCACTTGATGCTCAGATCAATTATAAAATTGAAAGTCTGAAAACAATTTTGAAACTAGGTGGAAATCATATCGGTATTGGAAACAATGATTACAGATCAAGACCTGGAGGTCCATTTATTGGAAAAACCTTCTATCTATCTTTAACATTTGACGAATTCTTAAACTAATAAATTGATAAATATGAAAAATTTTAAATACATACTATTAACAACTATATTTACATTTATAGGTATATCTTGTGAGCAAGAAATGACAGAACTAAGTCCTTTCCCTTCGGAAGGTTATAGTTCTCCAAGTGGTTCAAGCGGTAGTGCAAGCTTTGCCAAGTTTGCTACTATTGGCGGATCATATACAGCTGGCCTGATGGATGGAGCCCTCCATAATTTTGGGCAAAGTCATTCTGTTGCTAAGTTAATTGCTAACCAACTTGCGTATGCTGGTGGTGCTGCAACGTTTAATCAACCAGATATTAATTCTGAAAATGGTTATATCGGTCCAGGTCCTGATGGGATTCCTGGAACATCTGATGACCAAGGAAGAACTTATTTGACACAAAGCGCTTCAACTGGAGCAATAGGTATAGGTTTTGCACCTGGTGATCTTATGTCTGTATTAACTCCTTACGGGGGAGATAAAACAGCTCTAAATAATTTTGCATTTCCTAACTCAGTATTGGCTATGTACTTGACACCTCTTGCAGGTGGACCTAATGTACCAGCTAATCCTGCTTACAATTCATTTTTTGCTAGATTTGATGCTTCTGGAGCAACAGTTAGTCCATTAGGACAATTTATAGGTTCTGGTGCATCCTTCTTTATGTCATGGCTTGGACATTCTGACTTTCTTGGATACGTTGCAAGGGGTGGTGATCAAGCTCAGGTTCCAAAACCAGATGCTGCTACATTAGGAGGTTACTTTCAATCAGCCTTAGGAGGAATGATGCTTGCAAATCCTGTATGGAAAGGAGTTGTAGGAACAGTTCCTGATTTGTTAGCTGCGCCATACTTTCAGTTTATTGCTGCCACAGTAGCAAAACCAACTGAAATTATACCAATGGCAAATGATGCTACGCTAGCACAACTACAAGGACTGGCTGCTGGATTTAATGCTCTTAATACTAGCTTAGCAGGTTTAGGGTATATAACTGCTCAAGAAGCAGGAATGAGAACACTATCATGGTCTGTTGGAGCAAATTCTATATTAGTTGAAGATGAATCTCTAACTGATTTAGGTCCTCTATGGGATGCTTTAGTTGGATTAGGTCTTTTAGATGCTGGTACAAGAGCTGCTTTAGAACCTTTTAGAATGGCAAGACAAGCTTTTGATGGAGAAATACTACCATTATCTGCTCAAGTAGTAATAGGTGTACCTGTTCATCCTAGTATGCCAACTGCTGTGTACGGTGTTACTGTACCATTGCCAGATCAATATTTTTTAACTGGTGGAGAACTTGTAGAGTTTGAAACCGCTAGACAAACTTATAATGCTGCAGTGGCTGGTGCCGTTGCTGCACTTGGTGGTGGAAGAGTTGCTGTAGCTGACTTTAACGGATATTTCGAGTCACTTGCTGGCGCTTCACCGTTCACAAACAATAACGTGGTAGTAACTTATGATTTTGCTCCACCAACTGGAATGTGGTCTACTGATGGTATCCATCCAAATGCTAGAGGATATGCTTTAGTTGCAAACAAATTTATTGCTGCGATCAATGATAAGTTTGGGGCTAGTGTTCCTAGTGCTATGGTAGGTTCATATACAGGAGCTGCTTTACCAGTTACTGTGAACTAAAAGTCAACTCTTTATGGTTATAATAAAAAGGCTAACAATTGTTAGCCTTTTTTTATTAAATTGTATTTATGTCATTATCGAGAAGAAATTTTATAAATAAATCATTTGCCGTAGGAAGTTTATTTCCACTTATCTCTATGGACTATGCTAAAATTTCAAAATTTAATTCTAATCTACATTCAAACAAACCATCAGATGAACAATATTGGAATTCTATAGCTAAGCTATATCATCAAAATAAAGAATTTATAAATTTAGAATCTGGATATTTTAGTCCTTCACCTGAAATCGTAAAAAATTACTGGATAAACTTTGTTAATGACATTAATGAATCTCCCTCTTATTACATGAGGACAAGACAAAATGATCTAAGAGAAAAAGTAAGATCTAGACTAGCAAAATATTCAGGAGTTAGTAATGAAGAAATCTGCCTCACTAGAAATACTACTGAATCTATGAACATTATTATTCAAGGAATTAAATTAAATCAAGGAGATGAAATCTTAAGAACAAACCTTGAATATCCAAACATGATTCAAGCTCTAGATATGAGAGAAAAAAGATTTGGAACAAAGATTCAAATCGTTGATATTCCAATTCATCCTGAAAGCCAAGAACAAATAGTTAATCTGATCATAGATGCTATCAATCCAAAAACAAAAGTTCTACTCGTATCTCATATGGTATTCTTAAACGGACAAGTATTTCCTGTAAAAGACATCTGTAGAAAAGCTAGAGAAAAAGGTATAGAGACAATAGTTGATGGCGCACACTCATTTAGTCACGTCGATATGGATATTTCCGATATAGGATGTGATTATTACGCTTCAAGCCTACACAAATGGCTTGGTGCTCCACTTGGAAATGGCTTATTATATGTTAAAAAAGATAAAATTAGTAGACTTTGGCCATTATTTGGAGATACAGAAAATGATGAAGATAACATCATGAAACTTGAACACTTTGGAACAAGACCATGTTCAAATCAAAATGGTATAATAGCAGCAATTGACTTTAACCTAAAAATTGGAAAACAAAAAAAATCAGACAGATTAAAACAACTTCAAAGTCGTTGGACAAGTGCCCTTAAAAACAAAAACAATATTATACTAAATACACCTCTTGAAAAAGGTCAGTCATATGGAATAGCAAATGTTGGAGTAAAAGGAATGACTCCAATGGAATTATCTGACAAATTATTTAATGAATACAAAATATTTACTGTTTCAATTAACGGAGATAGAGGAATTTATGGAATCAGAGTTTCTCCCAACTTATATTCTACTATGGATGATATAGATAAATTTATTGAGGCAATGCTTAATATAGCGGCTTAGTCTTATTAATTTTAAGTTATGTCACTAGCATCTAAGTATGATCCTGTTCAGATAGAAGATAAATGGTATAAAATTTGGCAAGAAAAAGGTTTTTTTAATTCTAAACCTAATCCAGATAAAGAACCCTTCACAATAGTCATACCACCTCCTAATGTTACTGGAGTTCTACACATGGGACATATGCTAAACAACACCATTCAAGACATACTCACACGAAGAGCAAGGATGCAAGGAAAAGAAGCGTGTTGGATCCCTGGAACTGATCACGCATCTATTGCAACAGAGGCAAAGGTGGTAGCTATGTTAAAAGAAAAAGGCATAGACAAAGAGTCTCTCTCAAGAGAAGAATTCCTAAAATATGCTTGGGAATGGAAAGATAAATATGGAGGAATAATCTTAGAACAATTAAAAAAACTAGGAGCATCATGTGACTGGAAAAGAACAAAATTCACCATGGATGAAGATCTCTCTAAGTCTGTTATCAGTGTTTTTATAGACTTATATGAAAAAGGTCATATATACAGAGGTATAAGAATGGTAAATTGGGATCCAGAGGGTAAAACAGCTCTTGCAGATGATGAAGTGATATATAGAGAGGTAGACTCACAATTATACTATATTAAGTACAAAATAAAAGAAACCAGTGACTCATTAATAATAGCAACTACAAGACCCGAGACACTTCTTGGAGATACTGCTGTTTGTATACATCCAAATGATAATAGATTTAAAAAATATAAAGGCAAAAAAGCAATTGTTCCTCTTGTAAATAGGGAAGTTCCAATTATTGAAGATGAATACGTAGACATGGAATTTGGAACAGGTTGTCTTAAAGTAACTCCCTCCCACGATGAGAATGACTATAAACTTGGTCAAAAACATAATCTTGAATCCATAGACATCTTTGATGATGAAGGAAAAATTAATAATAACGGAATACTATATACAGGAAAAGATAGGTTTAAGGTTAGAAAACAAATAATAAAAGACCTAGATAAAATCGGTCAACTTGAAAAAGTTGAAAACTATAAAAACAAAATTGGCTTCTCTGAGAGAACAGATGCTGTTGTAGAACCAAAAATATCTACTCAATGGTTCCTTAAAATGAAAGAAATAAAAAAACCTGCACTCCAAAATGTTCTTAACGATAACATACAATTCCATCCCAAAAAACTTAAAAACATGTACAAGTCATGGATGGAAAATATTAATGACTGGTGCATATCAAGGCAACTATGGTGGGGACACCAAATCCCTGCATACTACTTGCCTAACGGTAAATTTGTTGTAGCAGAAAATATAAAAGAAGCACTTAAAAAAGCTAAAAAAATTGACACTTCCATAACAATTAATGACTTAAAACAGGATGAAGACATACTTGATACATGGTTTTCTAGTTGGCTCTGGCCCATATCAGTATTTGATGGAATCAATAACCCTGATAATGAAGAAATTAAATACTACTACCCTACTTCTGATCTTGTAACTGCTCCTGAAATTATATTTTTCTGGGTTGCAAGAATGATAATATCAGGGTATGAGTATAGGAAAGAGATGCCATTTAAAAATGTGTATTTCACTGGAATCGTAAGAGATGAAAAAAGAAGGAAAATGTCAAAATCTCTAGGAAATTCCCCTGACCCAATTGAACTCATGAAAAAATATGGAGCAGATGGAGTTAGATCAGGAATGCTTTTTAGCGCACCTGCTGGAAATGACCTCCTCTTTAATGAAAAGCTCTGTGAGCAAGGAAGAAATTTCTCAAATAAATTATGGAATGCCTTTAGACTTATAAAAGGTTTTAAAATTGGAAATAAAAAAGACAATAATAGAATTGTTATTGAATGGATAAACTCAAAATTTAATGAAAAAATTAGTGAAGTAAATGATCACTTCTCCAAATACAGAATTTCAGATGCACTTCTCACGTTATACAAATTTGTTTGGGAAGATTTCTGTAATTGGTACTTAGAAATCATAAAAGACGAAGAAATAAATGAAAATACATATATAGAAACAATAAAAATTTTAGAAAAAATACTTAAAGCACTACACCCATTTATGCCGTTCATTACTGAAGAACTATGGCATCTTATAGAAAACAAAAGAGAAGACTATGTGATTAATGCTACCTACCCAAAAAGTGATTCTTATGATAATAAAATCAATGATAATTTTGATAAGACCTTTGATATTGTAACTAGTATAAGAAAAGCAAAATCAGACAATGGAATAAAACAAAAAGAAAAAATTTCACTATCTGTAATTAACAAATCAGGATTTGACTATAACAATTTTAAAAATTTAATCTATAAGTTATCAAAAACTGAAAACCTAAAAGAAATAGATAAAGTAAAAATAAATTGCCCATCACTTCTCTCTGGAGCAGACACAATATTTTTAGAAATAAATAAGTCTGAGAGCTCA
>JAYZHG010000130.1:0-5825 GCA_036166735.1 Bacteroidota bacterium
TAAATCTTCAATTTCAATAAAATTAAGGGTAGGATTTATTAAAATTTTAAAATTATTTGACAATTTATATAACTGACTACTAGTAAATAGTTTTACATTTTCTATTATCAAATAACTGATCTCGGAAAATTTTTTAATTAAATCATCAACAAAAAATTCATTTAAGTCATCAATATGATTAATTGAAATAATAATCCTTTTGGGATTAATATTAACATCATCGATATTAATTTTATGATTTAATTGAATAAAATCAAATAATTCTATTTTTATAATTGAATTTATAAATTCAACATCATTATTAACAAACTCAGCTACTGTATCAACACCATTAATCCACCCAATTATTTCTTTTATATTATCTATTTTAGAACTATTATTATCAAGGTCATTCAGTTTAAATCCTAACTGATTAACCCCCATCGCAGAACAATATCTAGCATCACTTAAATTATTTACATTACCTACTTTAACAAAATACTTTAATGACATTTTTAATTCTAATTATAAAAAAAAGTAATTTTACTTAATAATAGTAAAAGATAAAAATAATGAGTAAACATGGTAAAGTTTTAGTTGCAATGAGTGGGGGAATTGATAGTTCAGTCTCAGCTATACTTTTAAAAGAGATGGGCTATGAAGTAATTGGTTTAACGATGAAGACATGGGATTATGTTACATCAAAATCTTCTACTAAAGAAACTGGATGTTGTAGTTTAGATTCTATTAATGATGCTAGAAATATTGCAGTAGACTTAGGTTTTCATCATAATATTTTAGACATAAGAAGTGAGTTCGGAGATTATGTCATTGATTATTTTACTGATGAATACATGAACGGAAGAACTCCTAATCCATGTGTGTTATGCAATACTCATATTAAATGGGAAGCTCTTTTAAAGAGAGCAGACAAATTAGGATGTGAATTTATAGCAACAGGTCATTATGCTAAAATTAACTTATTAAATGATAGATATTACATTTCTAAAGGCAAAGATAGAAATAAAGATCAGTCTTATGCTTTATGGGGTATTAACCAAAGCAATTTATCTAGAACTATATTCCCATTAGGAGATTTAAAGAAAACTGAGATTAGAGAAATAGCTAAAGAATGTGGTTATGAAAATCTCGTTAAAAAATCAGAATCATATGAAATTTGCTTTGTTCCCGATAATGATTATAGAGGATTTTTAAAAAATAGAGTAAAAAATATAGATAAAAAAGTAAAGAAAGGCAATTTTGTTAATAGTAATGGTAATGTTCTAGGTATTCATAAAGGATATCCATTCTATACCATTGGACAAAGAAAAGGTCTTGGACTAGCTACAGGTTATCCTATTTATGTAACTGAAATAAACAAAGATAAAAATGAAATTATGGTTGGAACTTTTGATGAACTTAAAAGGGATGGAATGTATGTAGATAAACTAAATTTCATGAAATATGATAATATTAAAGGGAAAATAGATGCTAATGTTAAAATAAGATATAATGATAATGGAAGTCCAGCAATTATAGAAAAAATTGAAGATTCTATAAAAGTTTTCTTTGGTAATGGTGTAAATGCTATTACTCCTGGTCAAGCTGCAGTTTTCTATGAAAAAGATGATGTTATAGGTGGTGGTTGGATAAAATCAAGTTTCAAACAGAATAAAATAAAACATTTAAAAAAAATAATTAATGAGTGATATAGCTATATCAATTTTAAACTGTGATTTTAATAATATAAAATTTGAATTAAACAGAATTAATAATTCAAGTATAGAATATGTTCATATTGATATTATGGATGGGTATTTTGTTAAAAAAAATACTGAAAATTTGTTCGATATGAAGACAATATGTAAGTATACAAATAAGAAAATTGATGTGCATTTTATGGTAAAAAAACCTAAAATGTTTATAACTAATTTTTTAAAATATAATCCTGATATTATTTCATTTCATATTGAAAGTGAAGAAAACATAAGTAAAAATATAGCATTAATTAAATCACATGGAATAAAATGTGGAATTGCTATAAATCCTGAAACAGATATACATACTTTAAACAATTATATAAAAAATATAGATGTAATATTAATTATGTCAGTAGTGCCAGGAAAAGGGGGACAAAAGTTTTTAAATTCAACATTCAATAAAATTGAATTAATAAAAGAAAAATTATTAAAAATAAATCCAAAAATAAAGTTAGAAATTGATGGGGGAGTAAATAATTTGAATTCAAAATCATTAAATAAATTAGGTGCAGATATATTAGTTTCTGGAAGTTATTTAATAAATCATAAAAACATCAAAAAAGCCTCTGTTTCTTTATTAAAAGTATAAAAAAACGACAATCATAAGAGTAAATTATAGTATATTTGCATATCATTTAACTATCAAAAATAATCATATATCTTTTCTATGATCGAAGATAAAAATCAAAATATTATACCAATTAATATTGAAGATGAAATGAAGGGAGCTTACATTGATTATTCAATGTCTGTGATTGTATCAAGAGCACTACCAGATGTAAGAGATGGTTTAAAGCCTGTTCATAGAAGAGTTTTATATGGGATGTTAGGGTTAGGGGTAAGTTACAATAAATCTTTTAAGAAATGTGCTAGAATAGTAGGGGAGGTTTTAGGTAAATATCACCCTCATGGTGACTCTTCAGTATACGATACTATGGTAAGAATGGCTCAAGAATGGTCTTTGAGATATACACTTGTTGATGGACAAGGAAATTTTGGATCAATCGATGGTGATTCACCAGCAGCAATGAGATATACCGAAGCTAAACTTAAAAAAATATCAGATGAATTATTATCAGATATAAACAAAGAAACTGTAGACTTTCAACCAAATTTTGATGATACTCTTAGTGAACCCACTGTTTTACCTGCTAAATTTCCAAACCTTCTTGTTAATGGGTCAAGTGGTATTGCTGTTGGAATGGCTACTAATATGGCTCCTCACAATCTTTCTGAAGTAATTGATGGAACTATTCACTATATAGATAATAATGATTGTTCTATTGATGATTTAATTCAACACATTAAAGCACCAGATTTTCCTACTGGAGGTATTATTTATGGTTATCAAGGTGTTAAATCTGCATTTGAAACTGGAAAAGGTAGAATAGTTATGAGAGCAAAAGCTACAATTGACATAAACGAAAATGAAAAAGATAATATTATTGTTACAGAAATTCCTTATATGGTAAATAAGGCCAATATGATAGAAAAAACAGCTTATTTAATAAATGAAAAGAAATTAGAAGGAATTAGTGATATTAGAGATGAATCAGATAGAAATGGGCTGAGAATTGTTTATGAATTAAAAAGAGATTCTATACCTAATGTTATCCTTAATAATTTATATAAGTACACACAACTACAATCTTCATTTGGTGTTAATAATGTAGCACTTGTAAAAGGAAGACCTAAAATTTTAAACCTTAAAGAATTAATTAAAAATTATGTTGAACACAGACACGAGATTGTTGTAAGAAGAACAAAATATGATTTAAAAGAAGCAGAAAAAAGATCACATATTCTAAAAGGATATATTATAGCCTTAGACAACATAGATGATATTATAAATATGATTAAAAAATCTAAAAATCCTGAGGAAGCAAAACTATCTCTTATAAAAATATATAAGTTATCTGAAATACAATCTAAAGCAATTCTTGAAATGAGACTACAAAAACTTACGGGTTTAGAAAGAGAAAAGATAAATAAAGAAAATGATGAAATAAATAAACTTATTAATTCTCTAAATGATATCCTATCAAATAAAGATGAAAGGATGAATATAATTAAAGATGAATTAAATAATATTAAAGACAAATATGGAGATAAAAGAAAATCAGAAATTGAACATTCTGCAGCAGAATTTACTGTAGAAGATATGATTCCTGATGAAGATATGGTTATAACAGTTTCCCACCAAGGTTATCTTAAAAGAACCTCATTAGATGAATATAGAACACAGGGTAGAGGAGGTTTAGGTGCGAGAGGTGTTAAAACTAAAGATGATGATTTTAATGAACATTTATTTATTGCATCAACACACAATTATTTATTAATATTTACTGAATATGGTAAAATATTTTGGAAAAAAGTATGGGAAATACCAGAAGGTTCTAAAGTTTCAAAAGGGAGAGCAATCCAAAACTTAATAAATATTGAACCTGGAGATAATATTAGATCTATAATTACCATAACGAATCTTACTGATGAGGATTATTTAAATAATAACTACTTAGTTATGTGTACAGAAGGAGGGACAGTTAAAAAAACTAAACTAGAAGCTTACTCTAGACCAAGAGTTAATGGAATAAACGCTATAACTATAAAAGAAAATGATAGATTATTAGATGTCAAATTAACTAACGGTGACAATCATATTATAATAGCAAAAAAATCTGGAAAAGCTATTAATTTTCATGAAAATAACGTTAGGCCAATGGGTAGAACTGCATCAGGTGTAAGGGGAGTTAGATTAGAAAATAATAAAGATAAAGTTATAGGTATGATTTGTGTTGCAAGAGAAGAATCTGATTTATTAGTTGTTTCTCAAAATGGATATGGCAAAAGATCATCAATAAAAGATTATAGAATCACAAAAAGAGGTGGAAAAGGAGTGATGACTTTAAAAACTACAGAAAAAACTGGTTATTTAGTATCAATTAAAGAAGTAATGACAAATGATGAATTAATGATAATAAATAAATCTGGTATTACTATACGTACTAAAATTACAGATGAAAACATTAGAGTGATGGGTAGAGCAACTCAAGGAGTTAAATTAATCAGACTATCAGAAGGTGATGAAATATCATCAGTAGCAAAAATAGAAATCATTAAAGAAGAAAAAGAAGAAGAATAATTATATTTAATAATTAGACTTATTTAATTTTAAAGTAACATGAAAAAAATATTTATTTTATTTAATGTTTTTAATATAGCAATATTTGCTCAAGTCTTATTGCCATTTTTTATTATAAATAGTGCTTTCTCTCAATATAAAGGCAATGTTAATAAAGCCGAATCATATCTAAATAAGTCAGAATTAAAAACTGATATAGGAGAAAAAAGATCGTTATTAATAGATGCAAAGGGAGAAATTGATCTTGCTATGACAATTGAAAAAAATAATATTAAAGCTAGATCATGGTATGTTCAAGCAAATATATATTCTGCTATAGCTAGACAATTTTTAGATATTGATCCAGATGCTATAGAAAAAGCAACTGAATCTTATAAATCTATAGGAGATAAAATAAAAACTAATGATGTAACATTGATACAGAATGCGAATGTAGGATTACAAAATCTTTCATCACATTTTGTAAATCAAGCTATATTTGCTCTTCAAGGTTCTGGAGAACCAAATTATGAAGTTGCTTATGAAGAATTTGTAAACTCTTTAAAAATATACCCACAAGATACACTAGGTCTTCTCTATGGTGGATACGTTGCAGAACAATTATATAAATATGATGTTGCTTTAGATTTTTACGCTCAACTTATTAAAATGAACATATTATCAAAAAAAAATACAAATACTATATATCAAAATTCAATTAACATACTATTTAATCATTGTAATTTATTTGATGAATGTGATTCTTTTGAAAAATCTATTAAACTAATTAGTGAAGGAAAAAATATTTTCCCAGAAAACAACTATTATCCTTCAATTGAAATAAATATTGCAATGCGATTAAACAAAGTGGACGATGCTAGAAATAAAATAGACAATCAATTAAAAGCAGATCCTACAAATGCTAGTTTACACTTTAATAGGGCAGTTTTATATTATAATTTAGG
>JAYZHG010000131.1:0-4359 GCA_036166735.1 Bacteroidota bacterium
TTTTCAATCTATTATAGATTTAAATGAATTTAAAATCATTTTTTACTGTTTTTTTTTATTTTTTTTTTTAACATCATATTCACAAACTATTAAAGGAATCGTTATAGAAAAAATTCATAAACTACCTATTAAAAACATCGAAATTATTTATAATAAAAAGTCCTTTTTCACAGATGTTAATGGAGAATTTGAATTTAAAATTGTTAATTATCCTGCAATACTAATTTTTAAAAATGATATGTATTTCAGCAAACAAATTGAAATAAAATCACACAAAGATCATTTTCAGATTGAACTAACAAATAAGGGTTTTTTACTAGACCAAGTTGTAATTGTATCAGATATTAATAGAAAAAAATTAAATTCATCTTCAATATCTATTTCAACAATTAATAATTTAGAATTAAAAAAATTAGAAGGAGAATTTATTGGCAAAAGCTTAAATGAGATACCTGGCATATTTGTTCATTCTGCTAGCTTAAACACTAACAGAATTGTAATCAGAGGAATAGGATCAAGATCACCATATACCACAAATAAAATAAAAGCATTTATAAATAATATACCTCTAAGTAATGGGATTGGAGAGATATCAATTGAAGATATTGGAATAAACATTTTTGATCAAATTGAAATAACAAAAGGTCCAAACTCAAGCATCTATGGATCTGGACTAGGGGGAAGTATTTATTTAAAAACCAATAGTAACCTAGAAGATGATAACTTAACAATATTTAATTCAGTTAAATCATTTGGAACTTATCAAAATAGAATTTCTTTTCACAAAAATTATAATAACCTAACATCATATATTGAAATAGAAAAACTAAAAAGTAATGGATACAGAGATAATAACACTTATAATAATTTAAGATTATTTGGAGAAATTAGATACAAGCTGAAAAAAAATATTTCAATAAGCTACATACAAAATAACATTAAATTAAATGCTCTAATACCATCTTCATTAAGTTATGATAATTATATAAATAATCCTTCATCTGCCGCATATAGTTGGGCAAATATAAATGGAGGAGAAGAATATAATAAAAATCTTTCTGGATTAACTCTAGAGACTAATGCAAAAATATATTCAACTAAATCTAGTTTCTACTATAAAAAATTTAAATCAAATGAAAATAGACCTTTTAATTATTTAATTGAAGATAGCAATACTCATGGAATAAGACATATAAGTACAATTTCAAAAAATAATTTTATTATTAATCTAGGTATTGATTATTCCAAAGAAAATTACAAATGGGAAACCTATAGATTTTACAATACAGAGAGTGAAGTAAAAATTAATAATCAAGAAGAAAAAAGATATAACATAAGTTTTTTTACTCAAACTAACTATACATTCAATAATAAACATACAAGTATACAATTTGGTGTTAGTTCCAATAAAATAAAATATTCATGGAAATTATTACATTCAGTTATTGATCCATTGATTTCACAAAATTATTCATATGACAATATCTTATCTCCTAGAATTTCATTGAACCAAAAATTAAATAACCAATCAATTTACATTAACATAAGCCATGGATATTCATCACCTAATATTGATGAGACATTAGATGGAGATGGATTAGTTAATCCAGATATAAAACCAGAAACAGGATGGAATTATGAAATTGGATTAATAGGCAGAAATAAAACTAATATTTTATCATATAATATAGGTCTCTATTATATGAACATAAAAAATTTATTAGTAGCACAAAGAACATCATTTGATACTTTTGTTGGTGTAAATGCTGGTAAAACTTCACACCCAGGAATTGAGGGTCAATTTAATTTGTTAATTTATAAACCTAATTCAGATAATGAAATTACTTTAGAATCTAATTTTTTTAAAAATTGGTATAAATTTCTTGATTTTAATAATCTAGGAATAGATTTCTCTAATAACTTATTAACAGGAGTCCCCTCCTACACATATTCAAGTCATCTAAAGTTTAGATTAAATAATTTTACATCCATAATTTCTATTAATGGAGTAGGAAAAATACCCATAAACGATGGAAATACACTTTTTAACAATAAGTATTCTATCATCAACTTTAAAGCTTATAAAAATATTGATTTTAATAATATAAAATTTATAATTAGCTCAGGAATTAATAATTTATTAAATAAAAAATATGCATCTGGTATAGTTATAAATGCAAAAGGATTTGGAGGTGGGCAACCAAGATATTACTACCCTGGTCTTCCTAGAAATTATTTCATATCTTTAAATATTAATATATAAATATGAATTGGCATAAAAATTATGTTGATAAAAAATTTAAATTTTTTTCTTTTATCAAAGGAGTAATTTTTACTGGGTTATTATTTCTTTTTTTTGACCACTATAAAACAGATAATAATAAAATAAAATTTGAAATAGATTATTCAGATAAATTTCAAGAGAATGGATTTGATGGAAGAGTTTTGCTAATGATTAGTAATAATAATTATTCTGAACCTAGATTTCAGATAAATGACAATCATAATACCCAAATGATTTTTGGAGTAGATGTAAACTCATGGAATTCTAATGAAAAAATAATAATTGATGCTGAAGCTTTTGGCTATCCCATTGAATCAATTAATGATATTAAGGAAGGTGAATATTATGTGCAAGCACTACTTCACAAATATGAAACCTTTAATTTATCAACTGGATATACAGTTAAATTACCAATGGATCAAGGAGAAGGTCAGAAATGGAACATTAGTCCAAAAAATCTTTATAGTACACCAAAAAAAATAAAAATTAAAAAATCAAAAACCATAAACATTACTCTTGAAAATGAAATACCTCCAATTGAACCTGCTAAAGACACTGAATATATAAAACATATTAAAATCAAAAGTGAGATGCTTTCTAAATTTTGGGGTAGAGATATGTACCTACAAGCAAATGTTCTTGTTCCACATGAATTTGATAAAAAATCTAAAACAAGATACCCCCTAATGATATTTCATGGACATTTTCCTTATACATTTGGCGGGTTTAGAACAACTCCACCAACAGCTCCAAAAGAAGATACAATCTATAATGCAAGATTTGGAATAACTGGTTATAAATATATTCAACAAAAAGAAGCTTATGATCTTTATAATAATTGGATAAGTAATGATTTTCCAAGATTTATTGCTATTGAAATACAACATCAAAACCCATATTATGATGATTCATACGCAGTAAATTCTGCTAACTTGGGTCCATATGGTGATGCAATAACTTATGAATTAATACCACACATAGAACAATTATTTAATGGTGTAGGAGAAGGTTGGGGAAGATTTCTATATGGAGGATCAACTGGAGGATGGGAAGCATTAGCCGTTCAAGTCTTCTACCCTAATGAATATAACGGCTGCTTTGCTGCATGCCCAGACCCCATTGATTTTAGAGCATATACAGTAATAAACTTATATGAAGATGACAATGCATATTATCATGAAGGAAGCAATAGAAAAACACTTAGAGCGGGTATGAGAGATGGAAAGGGTATAATTAAAAATCACCTAATTCAAATAAACCAACGTGAGTCAGCACTTGGATCTAAAGGGAGATCAGGAGATCAATGGGATATTTGGCAAGCAGTATACTCACCAACTGGGAAAGATGGTTATCCAAAACCAATTTGGGATAGAAAAACTGGAAAAATTGATAAAGAAGTTGCAGAATATTGGAAAGAAAATTATGATTTGAGTTATATAATGAAAAGAGATTGGGATAAAATAGGAAAAGACTTAGAAGGAAAAATAAATATTTATTGTGGAGATATGGATAACTACTATTTAAATAATGCAGTTGTATTAACCGAAGAGTTCCTTGAATCAACTACTAATCCATATTATAATGGAGAAGTGGATTATGGAAATATGGCAGAGCACTGTTGGAATGGTGATCAAAAAAATCCAAATCAAATTTCTAGACTAAGGTATAATACTATGTATATCCCTAAGATTAGAGATAGACTCAAAAAAACAGCTCCAAAAAATAACAACCTAAAAAATTGGGGAATCTAAAAATAGATTATAATAATAAGTATATTTTTTCTTTATTTTTCCATCCTGCCTGATAACCATACTTTACCATATAAATTTTCAAATCAGCCTGATACTCATGATCTACAAAATAAATTTTTTTATCTGATTTATAACTATTATCAGTAAAAAACCACAAACCAATATTTCCCTGTGTTTGATATTCATGTTCAACCTTAAAAACCTTTAAATCAGCCTGATACATATAATCTACAACAAAAACTTTTACATCTGCTTGACTGGAATAATCTACCGAATACACCTTCTGAGATTTGGAAGAAAGAACTGAGAATACTAAAATTAATA
>JAYZHG010000132.1:0-13694 GCA_036166735.1 Bacteroidota bacterium
GTCTAAACTTAATCTTTTCTCCCAGAAATGCTATTCCAGGCCCTAAGTCCCAGCCTAGAAAGGCTGAAAATATGCCTGCATAAATAAGATTAATTGGATATTGGTTAGCATAAATATAAGTAAGAAAAAAAAATAGAAATCCTCCAATTATTGTAATCCACGCTTCAGCAGAAGTTTCGTATGCTTTGTTTATTTTAGAAAAGATGGTTGTTATAACTAACATCCCACCAATAATTGTAAAGGTTCTAACTAGTAATATATCTTCCATAATTTTTTTAAAAATAGTGGGTTATACTGGATTCGAACCAGTGACCCCTGCCCTGTCAAGGCAGTGCTCTGAACCAACTGAGCTAATAACCCATAATTTAAAATTAATTAAATAAAAATTACTAATAGACGTTAAATTCTATTGAAATAGATACTTTCTTTAAATTTGTGTTATAATGTCAAAAGGTAAATTTATTTCAATCATTGTTTTGTTAGTAACCTCATTACTAGCTATTCTTTATTTTCAGTTTAATTGGATTTTAGATATTAATGAATTGAATGAGGATAGGTTTAATAAAAATGTTCAAGATGCTCTTTTTAACGTTAATAGAAGACTTGAAGAAAAAGAAATAATAAATCTCACTAAAGATAATTTGCAGGCACAGTTTAAAATAAATAGGAGTACTGAAAGTGGTAAGATTGAGACAATTGAAAATACGTTCAGTAAAAAAACTATTGATGAAAACAATCTTGATAAAGGGCTTAAATCTAATTCTTTGCAATTTGATATTGAATCTGGTAGTAATGTTGATAATGATAATCGCACTTCAGATATTAATGCTTCTGTTTTAGTTGAGAATATGGATGATTTTAAGATTGATTCTACTTTACAGAAAGAGATAGATAAGGTATTAGATAAGTCTGAAATGATTCAAATTGTATTAAATAAATTATTAAGTAATGATAAGTCTATATCATTAGATCTTGATGTTTCTGTCATACAAAACATGATATCTAAAGCTCTATCAATAAGAAATATAAATATAGATTTTGAATTTATAGTTGTCAATACTATATCAAAAGAAATAGTATTGTCAAATTCTGAAAACATTAAAATATTTAACTCTATATATAAAATTAATTTGTTTGAAAATGATTTAATAGAGTCAGATTTAGAGCTTAGACTTTATTTTCCTGATAAAGACACTTTTTTGATGAAGGGATCTCAGATGAATTTATTTTTCTCTTTAATATTTATAATTATAGTTATCATTTGTTTTTATTATGTTGTTCTTAAGGTTTTTGAACAAAAAAAATTATCGGATATTAAAAATGAGTTTATAGATAATATGACACATGAACTTAAAACTCCAATTTCAACTATATCTCTTGCTTGCGAAGCTCTTATGGATGTCGATTTAAATAGATCATCTAAAGTTAAAGATAAATACATAGGAATTATTGATGATGAAAATAAAAGATTGAGTAGTCAAGTTGAAAGGGTTTTGCAAATTGCAACTTTAGAGAAAGGTAATCTAAAATTAGATTTTAAAAGGCTCGATATTCACTTGATATTATCTAAAGCTGTTGATATTATAAAATTTAAAATAGAAAAAAGAAAGGGAAGTATAACTCAGAAGCTAGATGCTAGAAATTCTTATATAAATGGAAACAGAGTCCATCTTTTAAATATTATTAATAATTTATTGGATAATTCAAATAAGTATAGTGTTGAAAATCCAGATATATTAGTAAAAACATATAATAAAAACAATAGTTTATTTGTTGAAATTGCTGATAAAGGAATTGGTATAAAAAAAGGAAATTTTAATAAGATTTTTGATAAGTTTTTTAGAGAACCACAAGGCAATGTTCATAATGTAAAAGGTTTTGGTTTAGGATTATCTTATGTCAAAAATATGCTTGAGAAGCATGATGCATCAATTCAGGTTATTAGTAATAAGAATAAGGGTTCTGTATTTTTAATTAAATTTAAAATTGATAATGGAAAACAATAAAATATTAATAGTTGAAGATGATCCAAATCTTGGTAAAGTATTACTAGAATATTTATCAATGAAGGGGTTTGATACAGATATTGCTGAAAATGGTGAGATTGGTTTAAAAAAATTTTTAAATCAACAATATGATTTTGTTGTCTTAGATATTATGATGCCTAAAAAAGATGGATTTTCTCTTGCTCAAGATATAAGAAAAATGGATGATAAAATCCCTATAATATTTTTAACGGCAAAATCTCAAAAAGAAAATGTTTTAAAAGCATTTAAAATTGGAGCTGATGATTATTTAACCAAACCATTTAGCATTGATGAACTTTTAGTTAGAATTAAGGCTATTCAAAAAAGATTACCAAAGAAAGAAGTTATAGAATTAGTGGACGAATTTAAGTTTGCTAGTTTTACTTTTTTCCATAAGCAAAATTTGTTAATTGTTGGAGCCACCAAAATTAATTTAACAACTAAGGAAAATGAATTATTAAAATTATTTTGCATTAATTTGAATGAAAAAGTAGATAGAAATCATGCTTTAATAAAAATTTGGGGAGATGATTCGTATTATAATGCAAGAAGTATGGATGTCTACATTGCTAAATTGAGAAAATATCTTAGTTATAATGACAAAGTTCAAATAAAAACAATTCATGGTCATGGATTTAAGTTGATGGTTTTAGACTAATTTATTTGTTTTACATTTTTATTTTAATTACCTACTAGAGTATATGAATATAATTGCATCGATATATATAAGGAATAACAAAACTGTTAGGGTTAAATCTGGTGATTTGAGAACCTTAAAAGTTTATGATGATAGTCCAATAGATTTATTAAAAAAATTTGAAGATGTTGGTATTAAAGAAGTTTATCTTGTTGATTTAGGTTCAGCAAAATTTTTAGAAAAGAATAATTTTATATTGTTAGAAATCTTAAGTCAATTTTCAAAATTGAAAATAAATTATTCAGGTGGATTAAGAACTATGGAGCAAATAGGGGGAGCTTTTGTTTCTGGTGCAAATAAGGTAACACTTGGTACACTTCCTGTATATGATAAACATCAATTTATAAATTGCCTAATGACTTGGGGAAACAAAAAAATTGTTCTTGCAGCTGATACAATAAATGGTTGTTTAAAGATTAATGGTTGGAAACAGAAAACTAAAATTAATGTTTTTGATCATATAGCTTATTTTCAATCAAAAGGACTTTTAAATATTAAAGTTACTGACGTTACTAGAGATGGTACGTTAAAAGGTCCTCCTCTTGGAATGTACAAAAAAATTATTAAAAAATTTCCTAATCTTAATTTAACAGTTGGAGGAGGAATAAGAAATTTAAATGATATATATAAATTAAAAGAGTTAGGAATTCAAAATGCAATTTTTGGAAAGGCTTTTTATGAAGGAAATATTTCCTTTGATGATGTAAAAAATTATATAAAAAATTAAACTTATTGTTTAGTTTTACCTTTTTAATAATTTCAAAATAAATTTTATGGAAAAAGTATCAATAGTAATGGGAAGTAAATCAGATTTACCAGTTATGCAAGAAGCATCTAAAATATTAGATTATTTCGGTATTGAAAATGATGTTTCAATTATGTCTGCTCATAGAACACCAAAAAGAGCTGCTGAATTTTCAGAATCTGCAGTTGATAATGGTACTAAGGTAATTATTGCGGGAGCTGGAGGAGCTGCTCATTTAGCTGGCGTAATGGCATCTTTAACAACTTTACCGGTAATAGGAGTTCCTATCAAAAGTTCAAACTCTATTGATGGTTGGGATTCTTTATTGTCTACTGTTCAAATGCCTAGTGGAATTCCTGTTGCAACAGTTGCAATAAATGGAGCGAAAAATGCAGGAATATTGGCTGCTCAGATGATTGGAATTTCAAATCAAGAAATTTCAAATGCTGTTAAAAAATTTAAAACAGATTTAGCTCAAAAGGTTGAAAAAGATAATGCAAGTTTATAATTGATTATTAATGAATGATTCAATTATAAAATCTACATTTTTAAATCAGAGCGATAATTTTTTAAGTGATATTATTAGATCTGATCTAGATAATAATTTAAAAAAAGAAAGTTTAAAATTTAGATTTCCTCCAGAACCTAATGGATTTTTACATATAGGTCATGCAAAATCAATTAGTATAAATTTTGGGTTGGCTATTAAATTTGGTGCTTCAGTTAATTTAAGATTTGATGATACTAATCCTCAAAAAGAAGACATTGAATTTATTGAATCAATTAAAAAAGATATTAAATGGTTAGGTTTTAATTATACTTCGGAATGTTATGCATCAGATTATTTTAATCAATTATATGAGTGGGCTATTTTTTTAATACAAAATAATGATGCGTATGTAGATGATCAAAGCCAAGAAACAATTTCCCTTCAAAGGGGGTCTCCTGTTTCTCCAGGCAAGGAAAGTCCATTTAGAAATAGAAGTGTCGAAGAAAATTTGAATCTTTTTGAGAAAATGAAAAGAGGAGATTTTAAGCCTGGAGATTGTGTATTGAGAGCAAAAATTAATATGAGTTCTCATAATATGCATATGAGAGATCCTGTGATGTATAGAATTATTAATGCATCTCATCATAGAACTGGAAATCAGTGGAAAATTTATCCTACTTATGATTGGACTCATGGTCAGTCTGATTTTATTGAGTCAATTTCTCATTCTTTTTGTACTTTAGAATTTGAAGTCCATCGTGAATTATATGATTGGTTTTTAAATAAAATACCTAATGACGATAATTCTATTATTCCTAAACAAAGAGAATTTGCTCGATTAAATCTTTCTTATACAGTAATGAGTAAAAGAAAATTAGCTGAATTAGTAGAGTTAAATCTTGTTTCTGGATGGGACGATCCAAGAATGCCAACAATATCTGGATTAAGGCGAAGAGGTATTCCTCCTATTTCAATTATTAATTTTTGTGATAAAGTGGGTGTAGCTAAAAGAGAAAATATAATTGATTATGCTTTGCTTGATTATTGTGCAAGGGAAACATTAAATAAAATATCAAAAAGAGTGATGGTAGTTTTAGATCCTGTTGAGTTGATTATTGATAATTATCCTGATAGGAAAGAAGAAATTTTAGAAGCTGAAAATAATCCTGAAGATGAAAGTTATGGTTTTAGAAAGGTTCCTTTTTCTAAATATCTTTATATAGAAAGGGATGATTTTAAAGAAGAAGCGAATAAAAAATATTTTAGACTTTCAATAGGTAAAGAAGTAAGATTAAAAAATGCTTATATTATTATAGCTAATTCAGTAGAAAAAGACAGTTCCGGTCAAATAAAAAGAATTTGTTGTACTTATGATCCTTTATCTAGGAGTGGGTCTGGAAGTCCTGAAAGTAAAAGAAAAGTAAAAGGAACAATCCATTGGGTTTCTAAAAGTAAAGCGGTTAATATAAACGTTAGAATTTATGATAGACTTTTTAAAAAAGAATCACCAGATAGCGATCAATCAATGGATTTTAAGTCTCATATTAATCCTAAGTCATTATTGATTTTAGATAATGTTTATGCTGAACCATCTATAAAAAAAGCTTCAAATGATGATTATTTTCAATTTCAAAGGAAAGGATATTTTAAACTAGATAATTGTGATAATAATAATATGGTTTTTAATAGAACAGTTACTTTAAGAGATACATGGAAAAATAATAATTAATTATTGTTGTATTAATGAAACTTTTATATACTTAATAAGTATAATTGAATTAAATCTAATCTAATAAATATGGAAACAAAACAAATTGAATTGATAGGAGATAATCATGAACATTTTTCAATAGAAACACCACTAAAAGAGAATGCTTTTGATAAATCTAATTTTGAAAAAATAAAAACAATAGAAAATCATTTTAGGATTATTTTGGATGAATTAGGTTTGGATTTAAATGACGATAGTTTAAAGGGAACAGCGTATAGAGTTGCGAAAATGTATGTTAATGAAATATTTGGTGGTTTAGATCCAAGGAATAAACCTAAAATTTCATTGTTTGAAAATAAGTATAATTATAATAAGATGCTTATCGAAAAAAATATTAATCTTAACACAACTTGTGAACACCATTTTTTACCGATTATTGGAATAGCTCATGTAGCTTATGTTTCAAGTGGCAAAGTAATTGGATTGTCAAAATTAAATAGAATAGTAAAATATTATTCTGATAGACCTCAAGTCCAAGAGAGACTAACTACTCAAATTTATAATGAACTCATTACTGTTTTAGATACTGAAAATGTGATGGTGGTAATTGATGCAAAGCATTTATGTGTTACTTCTAGAGGAATAAAAGATGACTCTTGTTCTACAATTACTGAAATGTATGGTGGTGATTTTAATGTTTATAATAAAAGGAATGAATTTTATAAATTATTAAATTCAGGAATTAAATAATCATTTAATATAGTTCGCTAAGTAATCATATTTAGGAGTTAACCGGCCATTTTTTATTATTGTAGCATTTTCAATAATACTTGATTTTTTTGTAGATGCAATTAGAGGAATTATTTTTTTGATAAGAATTTCTCCAAAAAATTTGGAAGAATCTTTTGGGAGTTCTGATGGCAAGTTATCAACAGCCATAATGGTGATATTATTTTTGTCGTTAAAAGCTTTTTCTATATTTTTTGTTGTTGAATTGTAATCATAATACGGATCTACTATTGTAGAAGACTTTTTTGTGCATGGTATGGCTCCATTTATATCACAACTTATATCTCCAATAACTTTAGTTTTAAAATTTTTGTTGGTTATAAAGTCTTCTTCAAATAATTTTGGTGATTTAGGATCCCAGTAAGCTGCATTAATTAAAATATCTGTTGCATTACTATATTTATAAAAATTTGACTTAAATAGTTTTGGATTATCAAAATATTCGTTCTCAACAAAGCTAGTATCATCGGGTTTTTTCATATAATCCGTGACTTCAAGTTGACAATATACAGGGTATAAATATTCTTTATTAATATAATTTGAGGTATTTATTTTTTTTATTTTTAATAACTCTAGGAGTTCTGTTGCTCCATTTGCTACTTTACCATTACCTATAATTAAAATTTTAAAAGCTTCATTTATTTTAATGTTTTTAATTTTATTTTTTAAATTCTTATAGTCTTTGAATTTAGATAGCCTTTTTAAATAAAATTTTTTTGTTTTTATTCCATATGCACGTAATGAATTATATGATCCAGCAATACCAGCATATTTTCCAAAGGCAATAATTCGTACATTGTTTTCTGTTAGGCATTCATAATCTATAAGTCTTATCTTTTTTTTAATGCCATCCTTAAGCAATTTTTGATTTTGAGGTTGTTTTTTAATGGTGTGTGAAAAGAAAAAATAAGTTTTATTTTTCATTAAATTTCTTATTGGAATTTCTTTAATTCCAAAAATGATATCGCGATCGTCTAGATTATTAACAACTTTGATATCGTGTTTTTTGTATTCTATATCAGAAAAGCATCTTATATCGCTAGTCTGACAAACTAGATCTATTCCATTATTTTTGATTTGTTTAGCCTGTTTTGGTGTTAGAGGAGTCCTATTATCAATTGGAATTTTATTTTCTTTAATTATACCAATTTTAATCATTGATCTTGTTTAGTGTTTTTGATATTCTTTTATTTATTTTAGAATTTCCTAATATTTCAATTATTATAAATAGATCTGGACCACTAATTTTTCCTATTATGCATAATCTTAATGCTTGCATACCTATTCCAATTTTTATATTATTATTTTTTAACTGATTTAAATAATAATCTTTTATTTTTTCGGGCTTTATAAAATGATTTTCTTTAATATATCTATTTAATTCTATTATTACATTATTTAAATTTTTTGACCATTTTTTATTAATAAAATTTTCATCTAAATTTTTAGGTTCTTCTAAAATATTATTTGATTCGATTAATATATCGTTTTTAAAGGTTAATCTTTCTTTCAAAAGTTCAATTATTTTATTAATTCTTTCTTTATTTAGCTGGGAAGTATTAATATCATTTTTTAGAATATTTATAAAAATTTTATTAGGTAATTTTTTTACATATGATTGGTTAAACCACTTTGCTTTTTCTATATTATATTTAGCGCCAGATTTAATTATTCTATTTATTGAAAAACTATCTATTAATTCATTTAAAGATAAAATTTCATTTTCATTTCCCGGATTCCAACCTATAAAACATATAAAATTTATTAATGCTTTTGATTCATATCCTAACTCTTTAAATCCTTTAATTTCAGAGTTTTTTGATGCGTCTTTCCATTTTATAGGGTAAACTGGAAATCCATATTTTTCCCCATCTCTTTTACTTAATTTTCCAGTTCCTGTAGGTTTTAGTATTAAAGGGAGATGAGAAAATTTTGGTTTTTCCCAGCCAAAAGCATTATATAGTTGCCAGTGTAATGCTAATGAAGGCAACCATTCTTCACCTCTTATTACATGAGTAATTTTCATTAGATAATCATCTACTACATTAGCTAGATGATATGTTGGCATTCCATCACTTTTACATATGATTTTATCATCTAAATTATTTAGGTCAACTTGTATTTTTCCTCTTATTTCATCATTAATTGTTATTATATTTTTATTCTTACCAGAATGGACTGTTTTAAATCTGACAACATAATTATTGTTTTGAGTTAGTTCTTTAGTTTTTTCATTGCTGATAGATAAAGAGTTGTTAAGCTTTAATCTATTCTGCCAATTATAAATAAATGTTTCTCCATTTTTTTCACACTTTTTTCTCTTTTCTTCTAATTTTTCTTTTTTATCAAAAGCAAAATAAGCGTGTCCTGATTTTATGAGTAAATTAATAAATTTTTGGTATATGTTTTTTCTTTCAGATTGCCTGTATGGGCCATAATTTCCCGGGTTTTCTGGACTTTCATCAGGTAATATTTTGCACCATTTAAGAGAATCTAAAATGTGTTTTTCTGCCTTTTTATTATATCTTTTTAGGTCCGTATCTTCAATTCTAAGTATAAATTTTCCTTTTGATTTTTTTGAGATCAAGTAATTATATAATGCGGTTCTTAGACCCCCTATGTGTAGAGGTCCTGTTGGGCTTGGTGCAAACCTTAGTCTAATATTATCTGACATTTAGTCTTTAATTGCTATACAAGAAATTTCAATATTTACATTTTTTGGTAATTGTGATACTTGTACAGTTTCTCTAGCTGGTGGAATACAATTTTCAAAAAACTTTGCATATTCCGTATTTACTTCTACAAAGTCATTCATGTCTTTTAGGAAGATTGTAGTTTTTACAACATTATTAAAATTCATTTTTGCTTCTTCTAGAATGTTTTGAATATTATTCATGACTTTATTTGTTTCTTTTTTTATTCCTGATGAAATTAATTTTCCGTTTTTTGGATTAAGTGGTATTTGACCAGAAATAAATAGTAAATTATCAACTTGTATTGCTTGATTGTATGGCCCAATTGGTAAAGGTGCTTTTTTTGTTAGAATTACTTTTTTTTTCATATATTTTTTTTTACAATTTACATCTTTTATTCTTTTTGTAAAAAGTTTTCTGCAATCATGCATCTTGCTCCACCCCCTCCTATTTTTTCTATTAATTTTATGTTACTGTATAATAATTTATTGTATTTTTCTAGTGATTTTTTTTGAGTTAAATTGAGACTTTTGTGAGCTGTTTCGCTCATAATTAAGTATTTGTCATTTTTTTTATTTTTTACTTGAAGCATATTTCCTACAAAACTTTTGCATTGGTCTTCAGAAATTTCAATTATTTCTTTTTTGGTATTAGTTAGACTTTTAATTAATAATTTTTTTTCATTTTCATCATCAATACTTTCTAGGCATATTATTGCATATTCATCAGCCAAGCACATCATAACATTTGTGTGATATATTAATTTTCTTTTATTATTATAAGATTGGTATGCTTTAAATTTTAAAAGTTTGTAATTTATAAGTTTACAAAGTTGATTTAAGACAATTTCATTTGTTCTTTTAGATAATGCAGCATAACATATTTTGTTTTTTCTATCAAGTATCATGCTTCCTGTGCCTTCAAGATATTGTTTTTTCTTTTCATAACTTGATAAGTCAATAATTTTGCTAATACTATATCCTTTATTTTTCAATTTTTCTGTTAAATCTTTTCTTTTTTCTTTTCTTCTATTTTTTGAGAACATTGGATATATTATGACTGTTCCATCTTCATGTAGAGTTATCCAATTATTTGGAAAAACACTATCTGTTGTCTTGATATTATCTCTATCATTAAAAACATGAATTTCAATATTTTCTTTTCTAATTCCTTCAACCATTTTTTCAAATTCTTCAATCGCTTTTAGTTGAATCTCATTTTTATTTAAGATTTTTTCTTTTTTTTGAAAATAGTTATTATTTGCTGTCTCTTTATTATAGTTAAAGTGTTTAGGTTTAACCATTATTAAACTTGACGTGATTTGTGAAAAGTTCATTTTTATTATTTTATTATTAATATTTATACTTTATTATCAATTTAATCTATATTTTATTATAATGTATCCTGTTATGTATCCTAATATTTTTTTATTCTGTAACTTAATAAATTCCCTTTTTTAAATAGAGATTTATTTTTAGTTTGATCTGCATCATCTTCTAAATTTTTCATTATAATATTTTCATTTTCTAGAAAATCATAATTTTCCATATAGTTATAAATTTCTTTTGTTTTGTTGATAGAGTTGTGACCTAATGCAGCAGCTACTTTGTAGACATTTTTTGTTTTATTATACAAGTTTTTTGCATAATTATTTACTGCATCATTAAATTTTTTCTTGTCATTGATATTTGATTTATTCATCCACTGTTTAAATATTTTTGATCTATTTGATTGTTTTTCTGGTAATGTGAATACCAATTCATTATCCAATTTTCTTTTTCCAATCATTTTTCTAATAGATTTTGGTAATGAGTTTGTTAAGATCTCATTATTATTGTTGATTTTAAAATAATGTATTGTTTTTTTATCATTATTTGTTTTATATAGATTTTTCCATTTTAATTTTGCAATCTTACCTATTTTTAGTCCTGTATTATATGAAAAGAAAAATGCTTTTTTTAAATCTTGCCATTTTTCTGGAGCAGTTTTTGTAAGTTTTTTTATTTCTTGACTATTAAAGGTATAAATTTTGGAGTTTTCTTTTTTGTAAGTAATTCCCCCAACTCTAGGGTAGTCACAAATACCATTATCATTTAAATGTATTAATACACTTTTAAAATTATTCCAATATTTTGCAGATGTCGTCCCTTTTATGTTATTTTTTTTGATTTTATTTTCTATTTCAGATTTTAATTGATTTAAATAAGTTTTGTTGATTGTATTTATTTTTTTCTTTTTAATGTTAGAATCAATTTTTTTTAAAAAATTAAATACAGCATTATAATTTTTAATTTTTGAATATTTTTTAAAAATAAATTCGAATTCATCAGACTGTTTGCTGTTAAAATCTATTTTATTTCTATTATTTTCAAAATCATCTTTTTTTCTCCTAAGTATTTCTTCATATGCTCTTTTAACATTTAAATTATGTTCTTTTTGGCTAATATTTTTAGGTGCAACCCACTCCCACAATTTTAAACTTTCAACTTTGGCTTTTATCTGACTTAATCTGTATCTGATGTATAAATTATATTTTTCTTTTTCTTTGTTTTTTCGTCTCCAAATTTGAATTTTCATATAAGTATCCTATAATGTATCCTGTAATATATTAAATTATATTAATAAAATGCGATATAGTTAGGATTTATGGCTTTCTTTCTAATGGTAAAGTACTACATCTAAATAATCCACCAAATTTTGATATTTCTCTATAATTTACTTTTTCAACTAAAAAATTAAGTCTTTCAAGCTCTTTATTTAGCCTAGTGAATGTTGTATCAGAAATGATAGTTTTTTTATTAATTGAAAAAATATTTGAACATCCCTCATACATTTCTTCTTGATTTATTTTTACTAAATTCTTTTCTCCATAGATCTCATATATTGTATCTCGATCTTTTTTATCATAAATGCCATTTTCGTATATGATTATTTTTTTATTACCAATTGGTTGCATTGTGCAGTCAAGATGTAATATATTATTTTTAGGGTCTTTATCATTTTTAATCAGTTTAATACCAATTATTGTTTTATCTGGAAATTTTTCTTGTATGTATTCAAGAGATTCTTTATTTGTTCTAGATACTTTTAAATTAACATATCTATTATTTTCAGTATATCCAATAAAAATGAATTCGTCATCAAGTATTATGTCTCCTCCTTCAATTTTGATATTTTTTGGTATAATTATTTTTTGATCATTTCTAAGATTCTCAATGATTGAATTTATTCCATTTTTTTCATTATTTCTTTCTTTAATTATTTCAGGAATAAAGAATTTATTTTCAACAACAAAAGATATATCTCTTGTAAAAATTTGATTGAGATCTTGGATGTTATTATCAGGTCTTAAAACGTTAATATCATGTCTTTTTAATACGTTTTTAAAATTTTCAATTTCTTTTATACAGTCATCTTCTTTGGGGTATGTATTGTTTAATATATGAAATTTTGTTTTGGGATCAATACAATTTTCTACTGTTGGTTGGGGGCCTAAATTATCTGCTATCCCTAATACAACAGATACTAACGTATCTGTTTCATTTTTTACATTAAGATTCATGATTTAAATACCTGTTGCTAGTTTTATCTTAAGATATTCTTTTGGTGCTATTATTCCATTTAAAACTTTAAAATTTAAATGATCTTCAATTTTTTTTTTACCTACTTTAGTTTTAAGAATTATAGAATTTAACCCTTTTATTGTAAATATATCAGCATTATTTTCAAATGTATAATTAGAATGATTTTCTAAAATAATGTCTGCACTCGAATGATTTTTAATTTCAATATCAACAATTGAGCTTTCTCCATCTTCAGAATAACCCTGATTTACTTTTTCTTCTATAAATATTTCTAGACTTTTTTCAATGAGTGGTTTTAGATTTACACTTTTACCAATAAGTAAATCATTGTAATAAATAACTGTTCTTCCATTGAAAAGAGCTTTTTTTATATCTTCTATTTTTTTAGATTTTGAAAATATTAAAGTTACAGGTCTGTGACCATACTTAGGGATTTCAAATTTCCAATCTATCAGTCCGTGAATATCAGAAGTTCCCATTATTGTCAAATTATTATCAAGTGCAATTTGAAGCGCTTCCTCTGAGTAGTATAGTTCATTAACTACTTCAATTCCATGTAAATATTTATTTGATATTAAATATTTATGATAATCATCTAATCTTGCAATTCCATCACTTCTTTGAGCTGGCCATGCAGGATGATTCCAAAATAAAAATGCACCTTGTTTATTTGCCTCTAAGATTCCAGTTAGAGAATCTTCATGTAATAAATTATTTGCTTCATTTATAAAGACAGCGTTTATATGTCCTGGAGGCATGCTTTTTGTAATTTCTTGACCATTTATAACTATTAGTTCTTTATCATCTTTTTTTCTTTTATTTAAATTATCAGCATAACTTTTTGTTAAGTGGTATGCTCTATTTCTATCTTTATTTGGAATGTCTTCTTTATGAGGTTGATATTCTAAATGCTCTGTCATTGATATTACATCTACTCCATCGTATATTGCTTCATCGA
>JAYZHG010000133.1:0-5823 GCA_036166735.1 Bacteroidota bacterium
ACTAAAGACAGTGTAAATGTATTAAAATTAGATATATCTGGCAATTCAGATGTTTTTTCTACTACATCAATAAGATTATCTAAATTATATTGATAAGATGAAATTAACTGCAATTTATTTTTATTAAAATCAAAAGAAATACCTGCTGAAGCCATTAATCCATATCCGAATTCATTGTCTCTTAATGAGTTGTAATCCGCTCCCAAAATTATATTTTCATCTTCATCAAATAAGCTATATTCACTATCATGATCTAATAAAAAATCAAAAAAAGGTCCAATACTAAATAATATTTTTGATCTTGATTTACCTAGATATGCATTCATAAGTATTGGAACGTTTAAATAATTAATAGTAGAATGATAAAACTGACCATCTAAAAATTCTTGTTTCCATCCTTTTTTTTGATGTGATATTTCAAACCTAAGACCAACATTTTTTTGAGTTTGAATTTCAGATATAAAAGAGTAATGAACACTATTTAAAGGATTCGTTTTAGTATTTGAAGGAAAAAAATTATTGTAAAAATGAATATTTGAAGAAGAATAACCTGATTTAAAACCTATTGAAAATGAATTTTGAGAATATGACTGATTATATAATAATAAAAAAGATATGATCCAGAAAAAATATTTCATTTTAATTCTTAAATAAAGAAAAATAATGTATTTAAAAAGCTTAAACATTTTTTTAATATAAAATTATAAAAAAAAAGAAATCAACGTTGATTTTATTAATTTTAAAGCGGCAAGCTAGTACGACCAGCTCCTACTGAATCCCCCAGGTCTGGAAGGAAGCAAGGGTAAGTGGTTGTAGCGGTGCGATATCTGGTTTGCCATTTTTTTAATATGTATATAATAAAAATTAAAGGTAAAGCTAAAATCCCGGACTATATTCAACTTAGGAATAAAGATATGGTACTTGTTGATTACTTTAGAGCTGACAGACCTATTGATAAATTAAGAAATTATAAAATTAAAAGTCCTGATAATCAAATAATCAAATACATAAATTCTTTACCATTTGGTAAATTAGAACCACTTAATATATCTTAAAAAAAAAATGATCGAAAAAACAAATATTATAGAGATAGAAAACGCAACAATTTTTCATCATTATAAAACTATTCTTAATAATGTTTCATTAAAATTAACTAAAGGTGATTTTATTTATATAATAGGTAAAACTGGTAGTGGTAAAAGTTCATTATTAAAAACATTATATTCTGATATACCACTAAAAATGGGGAAAATAATAATTGATGGTGATGAAATCAACAAAATTAAAAAAAGTCAATTACCATATTTAAGAAGAAAAATAGGAATAGTTTTTCAAGATTTTCAATTATTCCAAGATAGAAATGCATATGAAAACATAAAATTTGTTATGGATTCAACAGGTTGGATAGATAAAACCAAAATTAATGATAGAATCAATTATTTACTAGAAAAAGTTGGATTAGCAAATAAATTAAAAAACTATCCTTATGAATTATCTGGAGGAGAACAACAAAGACTAGTAATAGCTAGAGCTTTAGTTAACGAACCTAAATTAATTATTGCAGATGAACCTACAGGAAATTTAGATCCGGAAATTGCTGAAAATATTTTAAAATTATTAATTGATATTAATAACAGTGGTACTACTATTATTATGACTACTCATAATTATAATTTAATTAAAAAATATAAAAAGAAAACCTACCAATGCATAGATGGTAATTTTGAAGAAATAATATTATAATAAATTAAGCTTATCTATTGCATTTTGAAAATCAGATGATATTTCTACTGACTTCTCAAATGATATCTTTGCAAGATCTTGATTGTTTTGTTCAGAATAAATTAATCCCTTTAAATAATGTAATTGTGCTCTCATCAAAATATCTTGTCTTGAATTGTCAGATTTACTAACACTTACATACATCTCTTCTGTCAAAGAATTATTAATTAAAATATCCAAATTTGTTAAACTTTCATTAAAATTTTTTAATTCAAATTGCAAATAAGAAATCGTATAAAGTATATCTGTTCTATCTGTTTTTAAATATAAAGTTTCATATTCATTTAAAGCCTGTTGCTTTAAACCTAAATTTTGAAGAGTTATACATGAGATTTCAAGTGCTATTAAATTTTCAGTATCAGCTAATAAAATTTCTCTAGAAATCATATAAGCGGGTGCCCATTGAGATATGGCGTAATATTCCTTCATCAAAGAATCTTTTAATAAAATATTATCTGGTTGTAAAGCAATCATGTTATATAGCGCAGATATAGCTACATTCGGATCATTGTAACTTTTTGATTTTTCATAAATAGATTTTTGAATTTCAAAATTATTTATTTGTGAAAAAGATTTTTGTGATATACTTATAACAAACAACAACATTAAATAATTTATTTTCATGACTTTAGTTTTTTAGGTTTCAAACCAGCAGACTCACCCAACTTTAATAATAAGTCTAATGCTTCTTTTTTATTATTTTTAATTTTTCCATCCAATATTTGTTCCTTTATCTCATTTTTTAATTTTCCAATTATTTTTGATGGTTTAATTGCAAAAATATTAATTATTTCAATACCTGAAATAGGTGGTTGAAAATTTTTTACTTTATCATTTTTTTCTACCATCTCCATTTTTCTTTCAACTATATCAAAATTTTTTAAATATTTTTTTGCTCTCTCAGGATTTTTTGTTGTAACATCAGCCCTACAAAGTATCATCAAATCTTCTATATTATTTCCCGCTTCAAATAATAATCTCCTTATAGCTGAATCTGTAATATTACTACTTACTAATGCAATTGGTCTTAAATGTAATTTTACAAGATTTTGAACATATTTCATTCTTTCATCTAATGGTAACCTTAAATTTTTAAATATTTTTGGTACAATTTTAGCACCCAAATCTTCATGCCCATGGAATGTCCACCCATTTTTTTCACTATATCTCTTAGTTAAAGGTTTGGCTATATCATGTAAGATTGCAGACCATCTTAACCATAAAGAATCTGATGTTTTTGATACATTATCTAATACTTCAAGTGTATGATAAAAATTATCTTTATGTGCATGATTATTTACTTTATCAATACCATGAAGTTTTTCCATTTCAGGAAAAAAATAACCTAGCAAATTTGTTGTAAAAAGTAATTTAAATCCATATGATGGATTTTTTGAAAGTATAATTTTATTGAGTTCTGAAGTTATTCTTTCAATGCTAATAATTTTAATCCTTTCAGCAGAATCTCTAATTGCTTGAAAAGTATAAGGTTCAATATCAAAATTTAATTGTGTTGCAAACCTAATAGCTCTCAACATTCGCAAAGGATCATCTATAAAAGTTTTATTAGGATCATCACATGTTTTTATTATCTTATTTTGTAAATCATCTAATCCATTTTTAATATCGATTAACTCTCCATAATTTCTATTAATAGATATTGCCATAGAATTAATCGTAAAATCTCTTCTATTAATATCCTCTTCAAATGTTCCTAAAGAAACACATGGATTTCTTGAATCCTTTGAGTATGATTCTTTTCTAGCTCCAACAAATTCAAATTGGTAATTATTATCTATTATAGATGCTGTTCCAAAGTTTTTAAAAACTTTTACTGAAGAAAAATTATTTTCTGAAGATATAATTTCAACTAAACTATATGGATCACCTATAGTCATAAAATCAATATCTTTGCACCTTCTATTTAAAAATAAATCTCTAACATATCCACCAACCAAATACGTATCAATTTTTGATTTTTGAACTGTTTTAATAATTTTTTTTAAATTTAAATCACTTTCAATTTTATTCTTTAGATTCATAACCATCAACAAATTTAAAATATTAACTCTTGCTTTCTAATAAAATTAATTTTTATCATCAGAATATAATTATTTGTCTTAGTTTTGTTACCCGTTACTATACATAAATACTAATAATGTCAAAAAAATATATTTTCGTAACGGGAGGAGTAACTTCATCACTCGGAAAAGGTATAATATCTGCTTCATTAGGACTTCTTCTTAAATCAATAGGATTTAAAGTAACCATCCAAAAATTTGATCCATATCTTAATATTGATCCAGGAACAATGAATCCATATGAACATGGTGAATGTTATGTTACAGAAGACGGAGCGGAAACTGATTTGGATTTAGGTCATTACGAAAGATTTCTTGGTATATCAACGTCTCAAGATAATAATGTTACAACTGGTAGAATTTATAATAATGTTATAAAAAAAGAGAGAGAAGGAAAATTTTTAGGTAAAACAGTACAAGTTATTCCTCACATTACAGATGAAATTAAAAATAGTTTTTACAAAATTGGAAAAAATAATGACTTTGAAATAATAATTACTGAAATTGGAGGTTGTATAGGTGATATTGAATCATTACCATTCTTTGAAGCAGTAAGACAAGCAAAACAAGATTTAAAAAGAAATAATTTTTTATCTATTCATTTAACCCTCATACCATACTTATCAGCCTCTGGAGAATTAAAAACTAAACCAACACAACACTCAGTAAAAAAACTATTAGAAGCAGGTATACAACCTGACATCTTAGTATGTAGAACCGAACATAGTTTAGGTAAAGAAATAAAAGATAAATTGGCTTTATTTTGTAATGTTTCAAAAAATTCAGTTATTGAATCTATAGACGCAAAATCAATTTATGATGTACCCATTTTAATGAAAAATGAAAAATTGCATATAAGGGTTAGTGAATATTTGAATTTGGTTAGAAAAAAATCATTAAAAATGCAAAAATGGTCCAAATTCCTGAAGAATTTACATTCATCAAAATACGAAATAATTATTGGAATTGTTGGTAAATATACTGAATTACATGATGCATATAAATCCATATCTGAATCTTTAATTCATGCTGGTGTTAATTTAAATTCAAAAGTTAAAATTAAATGGATTTCATCTGATAAAATCACAACAAAAAATGCAAATAATAAATTAAAAAAATTAGATGGAATTATAGTAGCTCCTGGTTTTGGTGATAGAGGAATTAATGGAAAAATTATTGCAATAAAATTTGCTAGATTAAACAAAATTCCATTTTTTGGTATTTGTCTAGGTATGCAATGTGCTTCAATAGAATTTTCAAGAAATGTTTTAAATCTAAAAGATGCTGATTCTTATGAATTCAATCAGAACACGAAAAATCCAATTATAGATTTAATGGAAAATCAAAAAAAAATTAAAAATAAAGGAGGAACAATGAGGTTAGGTTCATACAACTGTGAATTATCAAAAAATTCTATAGCTATTAAAGCTTACAAAAAGTCTTCTATTAGAGAAAGACATAGACATAGATTTGAATTTAATAATAATTATTTAGAAGATTTTAAGAAAAATGGAATGGAGATAACTGGAGTTAATAAGAGACTTAATTTAGTTGAAATAATTGAACTAAAAAACCACCCTTGGTTTCTTGGTACACAATACCATCCAGAATATAAAAGTACAGTTCTTAACCCACATCCCTTATTTATTAGCTTTGTTAAAAAAATAAAAACATTAAAAAATGGACAGTAATAAACTAATTGGTTTTACTCTTATAATGTTATTAATAGTAATTTACTATTCATATTTTAGTCCAAATGAAACTCCTATAGTAGTAGTAGAAAATGAAAAAGCAGAAGAAATAAGTAATGAAAAAATAATAGTTGAAAATAAAGAAAAAGAATTAAATCAAAGTTTTAATTCTAATAATAAAGAAGAAATATTAACTATTGAAAATGAAAATTTAATAGTAGACTTTAATTCTAAAGTAGCCAAAATATTAAATGTTTTTTTAAAAAATT
>JAYZHG010000134.1:0-4989 GCA_036166735.1 Bacteroidota bacterium
CCTGAAGAAATAGAAGATCTGATGAACCAATAAATTTGAGTACTCCCCCTATTCTATAAAGATGCAGCCAAAACTTCCAGTATTAAGGAAAAAAGTTTATAAATTGTTTATGATTACTACCCTATTGAGATTCTAATAAAGCTCTCAATAGATAGCTTCTGAGAGAAAGTTGCAAGATAACTTTTGATTGTTAATGAATTATCCTTAACAAATGATTGACTTAACAAAGTATTTTCTTTAAAAAACTTTTGAAGCTTACCTTGAGCAATTTTTTCTATTATTTGCTCAGGTTTACCTTCTTTTCTTGCTTGTTCTTTACCAATTTCAATTTCTTTCTCTACGACTGATTGATCAACCTGGTCTCTATCCAAAGCAATTGGATTCATAGCTGCAATCTGCATTGCAATATCTTTTCCAGCAGTAACATAATCTGTATTTGTAGTATTATTAAGAGAAACAAGGACACCAAGCTTACTACCAGCATGAATATAAGGCACAATTTTCTCTCCACTCATAATCTGAAAATCTGAAATTTCTATTTTTTCTCCAATTTTTCCTACCATTTCAAGAATTAACTGCTCAATAGTAGATCCATTAATTTCTGAAGCTAATACTTCATCAATAGATTCAAGATTATTTTCAAATGCAACTTCCATTATATCTTGAGCTAAAGATTGAAAATCTTCATTCTTTGCAACAAAATCTGTCTCACATGTAAATGATAATATTGATGCCTGACTTTCATCTGAATTCAACTTACATAACACTAGTCCTTCAGAAGTTTCTCTGTTAGATCTTGCTGCAGATACTTTTTGTCCTTTTTTTCTTAAAATATCTATAGCTTTCTGAAAATTTCCTTCTGCTTCTACTAAAGCCTTTTTACAATCCATCATCCCTGAACCTGTCTTCTTTCTTAATTCATTTACATCTTTTGCTGATATATTAACTCCCATGATAATAATTATTAAATTATCTTTTAGATTGTTCTTTCTTGGCCTCTTTTGCTTCTTTTACAGCCTCTTCTTTTGCAGCCGCTTCTTTTGAAGCCGCTTCTTTCTCCTGCTTTATTCTCATCTCTTCTTTAATTTTTTCTCTTTCCTCTAATCCATCAGATATCGCTGATGAGATATATTCCATAATTATAGAAACAGAAGTGAAAGAATCATCATTAGATGGAATTTCATAATCTATTAAATTTGGATCAGAATTAGTATCAACCATTCCATATATAGGAATATTTAATTTTCTTGCTTCATTTATAGCAATTTCTTCATGCTTAATATCAACAACAAATAATGCTGCAGGGATCCTATTCAATTTAGAAATACCTCCAAGAACTTTTTCTAATTTATCCTTATCTCTAGATATCATTAATCTCTCTTTCTTAGAAAAGTCAGTTTTATAAGTGTCTTGACTTTCTTTACTTTCTATTGCTGAAAGTTTTTTTAATGATTTTCTAATAGTTGAAAAATTTGTAAGCATACCGCCCAACCACCTTTCTGTTACATATGGCATATTTAATTTTTTAGCTTTTTCCGAAACAAAAGTTTTAGCTTGTTTTTTAGTAGCAACAAACATAATCTTTCTACCTGATTTAGCTATATTTTTTAATGAACTAGCAGCAGTAAAAGCACAATCAATCGTTTTATGTAAATCAATAATATGGATACCTTTTTGTTCCATAAAAATGTATTCAGACATTTTTGGATTCCATTTTCTAGTTAGATGACCAAAATGGACACCTGCCTTTAATAAATCCTTATGATTAAGTTTCTCCATATTCTTATCTTTTAACCCATTGAAAAGCTCTTCTAGCTTTTCTTCTACCATATTTCTTTCTTTCTACCATTCTTGGATCTCTAGTAAGGAATCCTGCTTTTTTTAATATAGGTCTAGTCTCTTCATCATTCTTAACAAATGCTCTTGAAATAGCAAGTCTTATTGCTTCTGCCTGACCCTTAAGACCACCACCATAAACATTAACTTTAAAATCAAACTTTCCTTTAACATCAATTGCTTCTATAGGCTGTTTTATTATTAATTGTAATAATTCAGAAGTAAAATATTTTGCGAGATCAAGACCATTTATTTTAAAAACTCCCTTTCCTGATTTCATATATAATCTAGCAATTGATGTTTTTCTTCTTCCTACTGAACTAATTAACTCCATATTAAATATTTATTTCTTTTGGTTTTTGGCCTTCATGTGGATGATTAGCATCTTCATATACAAATAAATTTCTAAATAGTTGCCTTCCCAATCTATTTTTAGGTAACATTCCTTTTACTGCTTTCTCAATAATAAATTTTGATGATTTATTATCCTTAATTTGTTGTGGTGTAGTAGTTCTTTGTCCTCCAGGATATCCTGTATGCCTCACATATTTTTTATCTTTCCACTTATTTCCAGTCATTTTAATATTATCAGAATTGATAACAATAACATAATCTCCACAATCAATATGAGGAGAAAATGAAGGTTTATTCTTACCTCTCAAAATTTTAGCAATTTCAGAAGAAAATCTACCAAGAATTTTACCATCGGCATTAGCAACATACCAACCCTTCTGAATTGAATCCTTATTTACATACTTCGTTTTAAAACTATTTGAGTCCACAGTATCCTTAAAAATGTGAGCAAAAATAGATTTATTAATAATTAAAAACAATATTTAATCATTAAATATTAGGAAGGTTTTCTTCAAATTTTAGGTAAAATTTTTGATATTTTTTTCTTTTTTATTTTCCCTTTTTTAGCAAGCTTTAAATTAAATGAAAATTCTGAACCTATATTAGTTTTACTACTTAACTTTATTTTACTGTTATGACCTTCCATTATATGTTTTACAATAGCTAATCCCAATCCTGTACCTCCTCTCTGTTTAGATCTACTTTTATCAACCCTATAAAATCTTTCAAAAATTCTTTTTCTATCATTTTTAGGAATGCCTTTTCCTTTATCTTTAATAGTAATTCTTGCTATTTTTTTTCTCTTCTCACACTCAACTAAAACTTGAGAATCAGAATCAGAATACTTAATAGAATTTGTAACTAAATTTTTAATAACTTGATATATTCTATAATAATCAGCGAATACCACAATGGATCTATTTTCATTTTTTTTATATACAAGTTTAATATTACGAGAATATGCTCGTGGTTCAAGTTGATCTAAAGATTCTTTAATTAAAGAAATTATATCAAAATTTTCCATTTTCATTTTAATATCTCCAGTTTCCATCTGAGAAATTGTAAGTAAATCTTTAACCAATAAATCCAAATGATCTAAACTTTTAGCAGCCTTTTTTAAAAAATCTGATCTAATATCTGCTGGAACATCAGCATTATCTAATAATGTATGGACAAACCCTTGAGCAGCAAAAATTGGAGTTTTCAATTCATGAGATACATTCTGAAGAAATTCCTTTCTATATCTTTCTAAATTTTCCAACTCATCAATTTCTAATTGTTTAAGCTTAGCATAATCAAAAATTTCAGTATTAATTCCTTTAAGAGGATTAATTTCCTTTAATAGAGACCTATCACCAGCAATCGTATCAAATTCCTTATTTCTAATCTTTTGAAAAGAATTATATATTTTTTTGATTTTTTTATCAAAAAGATTTTCAGTAATAATAGCAAAAAGTAATGTCGAAGTTGAAAAAGAGATTATAGCAGCACTAACTAACTTAATTCCAACATCTACCCCTAAAATAAAAGCAGTTAATGTTGTTATGAAACCAACAATAGATCCAAAAAGTATTGATATAGCTTTCGAGTTATTCATAGTCTAAAATTAGAACATTATAATGAATCAGAATCTATAAATTTATAACCAACACCTTTTATAGTATTAATATAATGATCACCAATTTTTTCTCTGATTTTTCTAATATGAACATCTACTGTTCTTGGTACCACGTGAACATCCGTTCCCCATATATTTCTTAAAAGTGAATCCCTACTATATACTTTTTTTGAATTTGTAGCTAAAAAATATAATAATTGAAATTCCTTTTTAGGAAAAAATATTTCATTGTCATCAAACTTCACTACATGACTCTCTTTATCAATCAATAAATTTCCAATGTTAATAACTGTATTTGATTTACTAATAAATTTTTTCTTATAAAAAGAATTAATTCTGCTAATTAATGCTCTTGGTTTGATTGGTTTTATTATATAATCATCAGCACCAGCATCAAAAGCAGCAACCTCAGAATATTCTTCTGATCTAGCAGTTAAAAATAATATCGAAGATGATGATAACTTTTCAATTTTTCTTAAGTTAATACATGTTTCAATTCCATCCATTCCAGGCATCATTATGTCAAGTAAAATTAAATTTGGTTCTATTTTTTCAGCAATTTTTATTGCTTCTTTGCCAGAATTAGCAATTTCAACGAAATAACCTTCAATTTCAAGATTATACTTCAAAAGTACTAGGATATCCTTTTCATCATCAACTGCCAAGATTTTAAAGTCCGATTTCTGTGACATATTGTAATTTAAAAATAAAAAAAATATAATTTTTAAAAATATTATCTAAATATTAAAATCTTAATAATTAAATAAATAGTAGATAATTTCTAATTAATATTAGAATAATCTAATACTTCTATTTCAAAAGTTCCAAAACTCATTTTTGCAGATAATTTTAAAGGAACTTTATTTTTGTCATCAGAAAGCCAAAACTTAACAGCATCTTCCTCTTTAAATAATTTATTTTTTGGAATTTCAGGAAGAAAAAGAAGAGAATTAATTTCACCTATTTTAGTTTTAACAACTTCTCGCCTTAAAAGCTTCATTTTATAGTCAAACTTTTCATTATCCTCAAAGTAAGGAATTGAAATTCTTATATCATCAGAAATATTTGTGTAATCTAATGATCTTAAATAGACAACACTTGCTATCCAATAATTCATAAAATATGAACGAATTATTTTTTGAATATCATCTTCAAAATGTAAGTTATATGACTTAATAGAT
>JAYZHG010000135.1:0-17620 GCA_036166735.1 Bacteroidota bacterium
TAGCAAACTCTATTGAAAATGATGGGATCATCTCTTCCATAATAGACCAATCAATCATCAAAAAAATAATATAATTAATAATTATTAGTACTATATAACTTCCAATTCCAGATTTTATTGATCCCAGTATTTTATTTTTCATGTAGTAATTATTTATATTCTATATCAGGATAAAGAAAATTATTATAAGGAAATCTTTTTATGTGTATTTTTCTTACCACACTATAAACCTTGTTTCTAAATACATCTATATTATCCCTTTTAGTAGCTGATATAAAAATAACATTATCTCCCATTTTAGACATCCAAGTCTTTTGCCATTCTT
Organism: Bacteroidota bacterium; assembly: GCA_036166735.1. Lineage (GTDB taxonomy): Bacteria > Bacteroidota > Bacteroidia > Cytophagales > MED-G16 > JAPYTU01. The sequence continues at coordinate 326 of JAYZHG010000135.1, forward strand.
TTAAAGTATAATTTTTCTCCGAGTATTCATCCAAAAGATTTGTCTCATCAAAATCTTCATTTTTAAATATATCTATTTTATTAAAAACCATTATAGTTGGTTTATTTAATGAGTTAATATCCTTAAGAATTTTATTAACTGATTCAATATGTTCATTAAAATTCTGATGAGAAATATCTACCATATGAAGTAATATGTCTGCCTCTCTAATTTCATCTAATGTGCTTTTAAAAGACTCAATTAATTGTGTTGGTAATTTTCTTATAAATCCTACTGTATCTCCTAACAAAAAAGGAAGATTTTCTACAACTACTTTTCTAACCGTTGTATCAAGAGTAGCAAATAATTTATTTTCAGCAAAAACTTTAGATTTACTAATTGTATTCATAAGTGTTGACTTACCAACATTAGTATAACCTACTAATGCAACTCTCACCAATTTTCCTCTGTTTCCTCTTTGAATAGACATTTGTTTATCAATATTTTTTATTTTTTCCTTCAATAAAGAAATTTTATCTCTAACTATTCTTCTATCAGTTTCGATTTCAGTTTCACCAGGACCTCTCATGCCTATTCCACCTTTTTGTCTCTCTAAATGAGTCCACATTCCCTTTAGTCTGGGAAGCAAATACTGACACTGTGCAAGTTCTACTTGAGTTCTCGCATAACTAGTTTTTGCCCTTTGAGCGAAAATATCTAATATAAGATTTGTCCTATCTAAAACTTTTATATTTAATATTTTACTAATATTTCTCTCTTGAGCTGGAGAAAGTTCATCATCAAAAATTATTGTATTTATATCGTTAAATCTAATATAGGATAATATTTCATTCATCTTACCACTTCCAATAAAAGTACTTGGATTCGGTGTATCAATCTTTTGAATAAAACGTTTATCAACAACACTTCCAGCAGTAAGAGTTAAAAATTCTAGTTCATCAAGATACTCATTTGATTTATTCTGATTTTGATCTTTATTAACTATTCCAACAATTATAGTTTTCTCAGGTTCTAATTTTTTCACTATCAATTATAATAATTATAGTACCAAAGATGGGAATCGAACCCACACTCCCGAAGGAACACGATTTTGAATCGTGCGCGTCTACCAGTTCCGCCACTTTGGCAAAAAGTTTTCAAAAATACATTATTTACTATAAAAAATTGATTTTTATTGAATCATGCTCTCTAATACCCAATAAATCAGAAGCATTTCCTTTATTCATTCCAATTTCTAATATTTGATTATAATTAAAAAGCACAAAAATATCAGCAATACCAACATCACTGTAGGAATTAGATAATGAATTTATGATTTCTCCACCAACATTAATTTCAAATGATCCAGTATTCTGTGATAAAACTTTATTAAAATCTGATAATGAAATATTAGTAACAAGATTTCCAAAATCATCAATTCTAAGAACATAACCAATAATTTGATTTCTTGAAATAGAAGTTTCTTTATTTAAAAATTTTCTAACATCTTTTGTTGGACTACCAAGCGTAGTATAATTAATTCCTGATGCCAATTTCAAAGCTATTTCAGCCATAAATTTTTCAGAAAAAGTTTTGTGTTTATTCCCATCAATTAAAATAGCATTATACGATTCTTTTGGTTCAATTAAACTAATAATTCCAGAATTGTATGTAATTATAAAGTGATTATTTAACTGGAATAAAATAATATCATCATTATTATCATGTTTAACTGAAATTATATGAATCGATCCATTAGGAAATTCTTCATATACATTTTTAAATACATGAGCTGCATGAGAAATATCATATTTTCTAATATTATGAGAAATATCAACAATTTTAATATTTTGATTATACTTTATTATGGAAGCTTTTACTGAAGAAACATAATGATCTTTTAATCCAAAATCAGAAATAAAGGTAATAATTGACATAGGCAAATTGAATAATTTTTAAATTTGCATCAAAAAAAAACTGATAATAAATTTTGGTAGAAAAAATAATAGACCTTAAAGATATAGAACTTGTTAATTTTCTAGGTATTCATAATAATAATATTCAAAAAATTGAGTCTGCTTTTCCTAAAACAAAAATAGTTTCTAGAGGAAATAAAATATCAATTAAGGGTAATAAGACTCAGCTACTTGAAGTTGAGAAAATAATTCTTTCTTTAATTATACATTTTAATAAATTTGGAAAAATTGATAATAAAACAATATCTAATCACATAACAAATGGTTCAAGTAATGAAGAAAAAGACGTTATTGTTTTTGGTTCTAATGGTAAAAAAATATTAGCTAAAACCTCTAATCAAAAAAAAATTGTAACGCTTATTAAAGCAAATGATTTAGTATTTGTCATAGGTCCAGCAGGAACAGGAAAAACTTATGTGAGTGTTGCTCTCGCTCTAAAAGCATTAAAAGATAAATCCATTAAAAAAATCATTATAACTAGACCTGTTGTAGAAGCAGGAGAAAATTTAGGATTTTTACCAGGAGATTTACAAGAAAAAATAGAGCCATACCTTCGACCAATTTATGATGCACTCCAAGATATGCTTCCAATTAATAAAATAAAAAAATACATAGAAAACAAAACTATTGAAATTGCTCCCATTGCATATATGAGAGGAAGAACACTTAAAAATGCATTTGTTTTATTAGATGAAGCTCAAAATACAACACCTTCACAACTAAAAATGTTTCTAACTAGACTCGGACCAAATTCAAAAATGATTGTGACCGGTGATATTTCTCAAATAGATCTTATAAAAAACCAAAAATCAGGTTTAAAAGATGCTATTAAAAGATTCAAAAATATAAATGGCATTGCATTTACATCATTAGATAATACAGACGTATTACGACATAGTCTAGTAAAAAAAATTTTAGAAAAATACTAGAATGAAAAATCATATAATTATTGATTTTGATTCTACGTTTATAAAATCTGAATCTCTTGATATACTTGCTAAAACTTCAAATAAGTGTACAAAAAATTCTGAAAATAAAATTGCTGATATAACTAAACTTGGAATGAATGGAAAAATTTCATTTAAAAATTCTCTTGAACAAAGAATAAAATTGATAAATGCATCAATGGATGATATAAAAAATACCATTAAAACAATTAAAAATAATATATCTGACTCCTTCATGAAAAACAAAAAGTTTATAGAAGAAAATTCAGAAAATATCTATATTGTTTCAAGTGGATTTATAGAAATAATACATCCAATAGTTAGAGAATACGGTATAAAAAAGAAAAATATTTATGCAAATTCGTTTCAATTTGATTTAAAAGGAAATATAAGTGGTTATGATAAAAATAATCCACTCACAAAAACTAAAGGAAAAGTTAAAATTTTAAAAAAACTAAAATTAGACGGTTTAGTTCATGTCATTGGTGATGGGATCACAGACTATGAAATAAAAAAAGCAGGATATGCTAACTTCTTCTATTTATATACAGAAAATATTAAAAGAGAATCTATAGTCAAAAAAGCAGATTTTTTATTAAAATCACTGGATGAATTTATTAAAAACTATAAATGAGTGAAAAAAAACTATCCTTTCCTAAAAATAAAATAAAAGTATTATTACTTGAAAAAATTGATACTATAGCAAAATCAATTTTTGAAAAAGAAGGATATAAAATTGAAACTTTAGATACAAGTTTAAATGAACAAGAACTTTCAAAAAAAATCAAAGATATTTCAATTTTAGGAATTCGATCAAAAACTGTAATAACAAAAAAAGTTTTACAATCTGCAAATAAACTTTTATCTATAGGAGCATACTGTATTGGAACCAATCAAATAACTCTTAAAGAATGTCAAAAAAAAGGTGTTATAGTATTCAATGCCCCATATAGCAATACTAGATCAGTAGTCGAAATAGTTATTGCTCAAATTATAATCTTAATGAGAAATATTATTAAAAAATCTAATCAAATGCATAAAGGAATATGGAAAAAAGATTCTATAAATAGTTATGAGATTAGAAATAAAATACTTGGAATTGTAGGTTACGGTAATATAGGATCACAACTCTCTGTAGTGGCTGAATCATTAGGTTTAAAAGTTATCTATTATGATATTTTAGATAAACTTTCTATTGGAAATGCCAAAAGATATGACTCAATGAAAAAACTATTAAAAAAGTGTGATATATTAAGCATTCATGTAGATGGAAGAGAAGAAAACACAAATCTAATTGGCGACAAAGAAATTAATTTAATGAAAAAAGGAGCAATTTTAATAAACTATAGTAGAGGAAAAATTGTCAATATTAATTCATTAAAAAGAAATCTGAAAAATAATAAATTACATGGTGCTGCAATAGATGTATTCCCTGAAGAACCATTAAATAACAAAGAAAAATTTAAATCTGAACTAATTGGTTTAAATAACGTGATATTATCTCCTCATGTTGGAGGAAGCACAAAAGAAGCGCAAAAAAATATTGGTTCTTTTGTTCCACAAAAAATTATAGAATATATTAATTCAGGAAATTCATCTAATTCGGTAAACTTTCCTAATTTATCTCTTCCAGAACAAAAAAAAGCTCATAGGTTTATCCACATACACAAAAATGAACCAGGAATCATGTTAAAAATTAATAAAATTTTATCAGATTACAACATAAATATTGTAGGTCAATATCTTAAAACTAATGAATCAATTGGTTATGTTATAACAGATATTAATAGAGAATACAATAAACAAGTAATTCAAAGTCTTAGAAAAATAGATGATACAATAAGATTAAGGGTTCTTTATTAAATTAAAATGAAAAATAATATTTTTTTTACACCAGGGCCTTCGCAATTATATTTTACAGTTTATGATCATGTAAAAAAAGCATTTGCAGATCAAATTCCTTCAATTTCTCATAGAAGTATCCGATTTCAAAAAATCTATCAAAATTGTGTATTAAACATAAAACACATTTTTAACCTACCAGTAGATTATCATGTTGTCTTTACATCTTCTGCAAACGAAATATGGGAAAGAATCATACAAAATTTAATTTATAGAGAATCTACTCATTTAATTAATGGTGCATTTTCTCAAAAATTTTATGACTTTACTAAAATGTATAACATAAAATCTAAAAAATACTTATTTAATAAAGAACCATATAACATCAAAATAGTAGATAATGATTTCCAACTTTTAGCTATTAGTTTAAATGAGACTAGTACAGGAATAATGTGTAATAGTGATAAAATTAAAGATATAAGGAATAAATTTAAAAATAGTTTAATAGCTCTGGATTGTGTTAGTGGATCACCGTGTATTCCTTTCAATCCTAATGATGTAGATACATTTTATTTTTCAGTACAAAAATGTTTTGGATTACCCTCAGGATTAGGAGTTTGGATATATAACGATAAGTGTATAGAAGCAAATCAAAAAAAAATAGAATTAAATAAGATTACAGGATCATATCATTCATTAGAGAAATTACATAAAATGAATCTAAAATTTCAAACACCTGAAACACCAAATATTCTAGGAATTTATCTTCTAATGAAAGTAACAGAAGATATGATTAGAAATGGAATAGATAATTTAAGAAGAGATACAAATTATAAATCTACATTAATATATGATACTATAAGAAAAAATGAAAAACTTAATTATTCAATAAAAAATAAAGAAATACAATCAAAAACTGTGATTATAGCAGATACAATTAATAATTCCCAAATATTTATTGATAAATTAAAATCCAAGAATTTAATTATTGGAAAAGGTTATGAGAATAATGATAGTCAAATTAGAATTGCTAACTTTCCAACTCATTCTAAAGAATCTGTAGAACTTCTTTGTGATGAAATAAATAAAATCTAATGAAAACATCTTTAGTAACTGGAGGAGCTAGCGGAATAGGTATTGAATTTGTAAAACTTCTTTTAAAAGATAACTACAAAGTATTCATTGTTGATAATAATAAAAATAATATAAAAAGCCTAAAAAATAAATTAGACTCTAATAATTATGAAAGCATTTATGAGGACTTATCTTATGAAAAATCACCTGATAAAATATATAAAAAACTAAAAAAAGAAAATATTGATATTTTAATAAACAATGCTGGTTTTGGTACATATGGAAAATTTTATGAGACTGATTGGGAAATAGAAAAAAGAATGTTGAATCTACACGTTATAAACACAACGCATCTAACAAAACTTTTTCTGAAAGATATGATCAAAAAAAATTATGGAAAAATATTAAATATTTCTTCAATTGCTGCTTTTCAACCTGGTCCACTTATGGCTTTATACTACGCAACAAAAGCCTACATACTTCACTTTACTGAAGCTATATCTAATGAAGTCAAAGATAAAAATATAACCATTTCAGTACTTTGTCCAGGACAAACAAATACAAATTTTCAAAAAAATGTTTCTTCAATAAAAAATAAAATAAAATTTAATACAGCAAGTCCAATAAAAGTTGCCAAATATGGATACGATGCTCTCAATAATAATGTTACCGTTTCAATACCTGGAACATTTAATAAATTTTTAGTTAATCTAAATAGATTTTTACCTAGATCTATATCAACTAATATTGTTAAATACATTCAAGAAAAAAATAGAAATTAACTTATTGTAAATCCGTCAAATTAATCTTAAATTAATTTTATAGTTGAAAAAAATGGATAAAAATTTAGCTAAACAGAAAATACTTTTATTAAGAAAAGAGCTGGAATATCATAACCAACTTTACTACAATGAACATAAAAATGAAATTTCTGATTACGAATATGATCAGAAAATTAACAATCTTATTGATTTGGAAAAAAAATTTCCTGAATTCAATTCATTGAACTCACCAAGTATTAGAGTTGGCGGAAAAATAACTAAAGAATTTAAAACTATAAAACATTCCTCCCCTATGCTTTCTTTATCAAATACATATTCTGAAGAAGAACTTGATGAATTTGATAAAAGAGTTAAAAAAATTCTAAAAATTGATGAAATTGAATATACATGTGAATTAAAATATGATGGAGTAGCTCTCAGCATAATTTACTCAAAAGGAAAATTTGTAAGAGCAATAACAAGAGGAGATGGAAAAAAAGGAGATGAAATTTCAAATAATGTCATAACTATAAAAAGCTTACCCCTTGAAATCAATAATAATAATCTCGAATATTTTGAAGTTCGAGGAGAAGTCTTTTTATCTAAACTAAATTTTGAAAGAATTAATAAATTAAAAATAAAAAATAATGAAACAGCTTTTTCAAATCCAAGAAATGCTGCTTCTGGATCATTAAAAATGCAAAATTCAAGTATCGTATCAAAAAGAAATCTAAACTGTTATATCTATTCACTTATTTGTGAAAATTCAAGTATTAAAACACATGAAAAAAGTTTAAAATATCTAAAAAAAATAGGTTTTAATGTTCCTGATACTTATAAAAAATGTAATTCTATTAACGATGTTAAAAAATACATACAATCATGGAAAAATAAAAGATTTACATTAGGAGTTGAAACTGATGGAATAGTCATAAAAGTAAATAACTTATACTATCAAAAAACTCTAGGTAATACCAGTAAAAGTCCAAGATGGGCGATAGCTTATAAATACAAAGCTGAAAATAGTAAGACTAAAATTATTGATATAAAATATCAAATTGGAAGAACAGGAGCAATAACACCAGTGGCAATTCTAGATCCAGTTCAATTAAGTGGTTCAATAGTAAAAAGAGCTTCTTTACATAATTTTAATGAAATAAAAAGATTAGATATAAGAATAAACGATATTGTAACTATTGAAAAGGGTGGAGAAATTATCCCAAAAATAACAAGTGTAGAAATTGAAAAACGACCTATAAACTCTTCAAACTTAACATTTATTACATCATGTCCATCATGTGGCACGTCACTTAAAAAAATAGAGACACAAGCACACCATTATTGTTTAAATCACAACAAATGTAAACCTCAAATTCTTGGTAAAATAGAACATTTTATTAGCAAAAATGCAATGAATATTGAACATCTAGGTCCAGAAACCATTAAAGGTTTACTAGATAACAATATTATAAAAGACATATCAGATCTATATAAAATTCAATATGAGAATATTATTAATTTAGAATTTAAAATAAATAAAAATGATAAAACAAGATCATTAAAAAATAAATCATGTAAGAATATACTTACAAGTATTAAAAATTCAAAAAAACAACCATTTTCAAATTTATTATTTGGTCTTGGAATTAGATATGTTGGAAAAACAACTGCTGAAAAACTCGTATCATATTTTAAAAATATTGATAATCTAATAAATGCTTCTGTTGATGAAATTATTTTTGTTAATGAAATTGGAAATAAAATAGCTGATAGTATTATTTCATATTTCTCTGATAAAGAAAATCTGAAATTAATTGAAAGATTAAAAACATCAGGATTAACTTTTCATGAAAATCAATCAAAAATTGAGAATAATAAAAATAAATTGCGTGATTTAAATTTTGTCATTACTGGTACATTCACTAATTATTCTAGAGAAGAAATTAAAAATGAAATAATAATTAATGGAGGAAAAGTTTCAAGTTCTTTATCTTCAAAAACTAATTATTTACTAGCAGGAAAAAATATTGGACCAAAAAAAGAAATAAAAGCAATCGAATTAAATATAAAAATCTTATCCGAAAAAGGTTTTATCAAAATGATATGAAATTTTTATTACCAACAATAAATTTAATTGAAAATAAAAAATACAGAGTAAATAGAATTTCTCTAAACTATACCAATTCAAAATATTTTGGAATACTATATGAATATGTAGATGAGAATAAACAAAAAGCTATAAACTCATTTGTAAAAAAATTAAAAAATGATGGAAAAACAGTTGACTTATTACCTGCAATTGAAAAAAATAATGCTGATAATAGGTACTTCAAAACATTTAGAATAAATGAGATAGGCTTTTTTGGAAACTGGAAAAATAATAATGTTAAATCATTCATATATCAACCTTATGATTTTTTAATCTATTTAGATTTAAAAATCATACCAGAGATGGAAAATATTTTAATAAAATCTCTTTCTAGATGTAGAATTGGATTCTCATACAATAAATTGAAAATATTAGAAATGGTATTAAAGACCGAAAATGAATTTGACGTTGATTATAGACTAAATAAACTTTACCATTATCTCAAAAAGATTAAATAAAAAAGGTGGTAAAAAATACCACCTTTTAATGAAATAATTAAGTTAATAATTATTAACTAGCATTTTTTCTAGCTTGAACTTCTTTTCTTACTTCTTGTGCCCACACCTTAAGTGATTGCATACCTTTTCTTACTCTAGTACCAGCAGCTTTATTTCCTTTTCCATAAAACTTACCAAAATCTGTTCCTAGACTTTCAACTAATCCAGTTAATTCATCATATCTACTCATTGTATAAAAATTTAAATTAAAAATTATAGGCTCAATTTAACTAAAAATGTAGAATATTATACAAAAAATAAGGGTTTTTTAATAAAATTAAGACGAAAAAGAGCCTTTTTCTCCCATTTTTAGGTAAATACCAGCATCTAATTTCTTTTTTACCTCCTTAAATGCAGTAATCGTTTCTTTTACATCTTCCAAAGAATGTGCTGCAGTTGGTATAATTCTAAGCATAATAATACCTTTTGGTACTACTGGATAAATGACCCCAGAACAAAAAATATTATATTCAGATCTTAGATCTTTAATCATATTTGTGCACTCAAATACATCACCCTTTAATATTATAGGAGTAACTGGTGATTGTGTAGTTCCAATGTTAAATCCATTAGATTTAAAACCATCCTGAATCGCATTAACAATTTCCCAAAGTTTATCTTTAAATCTTGGATTATTTTTTATTAGTTCTAATCTTTTTAAATTTCCTATTACAATTGGCATTGGTAATGATTTAGCATAAATCTGAGATCTTAATTTATACCTAAGATTATCTAAAATATCTCTATCACCAGAAACAAAAGCTCCAATACTTGCCATAGATTTAGCAAAAGTTGAAAAATATAAATCGATTTTATCCTGAACCCCTTGTTCTTCTCCAGCTCCAGCTCCAGTTTTTCCCATTGTTCCAAATCCATGAGCATCATCAACAAATAATCTAAAATCAAATTCTTTTTTTAACTCAACAATTGATAATAGATCACCCATATTACCAGACATTCCAAAAACTCCCTCAGTAATAACTAAAATTCCACCACCAGTTGCATCAGAAAGTTTTTTAGCTCTCCCTAACTGTTTTTTTAGATTTTCAATATCATTATGAGAATAAACATACCTCTTCCCTATATGTAATCTTAACCCGTCAATAATGCATGCATGACAGTCTGAATCGTAGACGATAATATCTTTTCTATCCACTAAAGCATCTATAATAGATAACACACCTTGATAACCATAGTTTAAAAGAATAGAGTCTTGCTTACTCACAAATTTCGACAATTGTTTTTCTAATTCTTCATGATGAATAGTATTTCCAGACATCATTCTTGCACCCATAGGATAAGATAGCCCCCATTGTTTAGTAGCTTCTGAATCGATCTTTCTAACTTCTGAATGATTAGCTAATCCTAAATAATTATTCAAACTCCAATTAAGAACCTTTCTATTCTTAAATGTCATTCTTGGACCTATTTCTCCCTCTAATTTAGGAAACATATAATAATTGTCATCTATATGTGAATAAGCTCCAAGGGGACCCTTGTTACTAAGTATTTTTTTAAATAAATCCAAATTACTTGAAATTTTAAGAGCAAACTTAATAATTATACACTAAAAATGAAAAGTTGAATATTTTATAATTAATTACCTATTGAAACAGAAACTCCTCCTTCACCTCCACTATTCTTACCTTTATCCTTAGATGAATCTTTAGATGAATCCTTAGATTCAGAAATTATAGTGCCATCTTTTAATTTTTGAGATATAGCAATATAAGGCCCTTTTATTACTTTATCACCAACTGATAATCCAGATAAAATTTCAATATTTTCAAAATCACTTATTCCAGTAGTTACTTCAATCATTTTAGAAGTCATCTCATCTTCTACAAATACGTACTGTTTAACAACATCGGCTCCCAAACTATCCTTTTCAGATTTTGTGGTTACAGATGATATTGGGACTATAACAATGTCTTTCTTTATTTGAGTAATAATTTCAACACTTGCGGTCATGCCTGGTTTAAAAGGATTTTTTATGTCTTCTTCTTCAACTAAATTTTTAAAAGATTCATTCAAAATTCTAATTTTTACTTTAAATTCCGTAACGGCATCAGCAGAAGGTTTTGGATTTGCAGTACTTGCTATTTCAGTCACAACGCCTTTAAAAATTTCACCATATGTTATATATGCATCAACATCAATATTTGTTGTATCTCCAATATTTACTCTAACTATATCATTTTCATTTACATCCACCTCTACTTCCATAATTGATAAATCAGCCACACGTAATAACTCTGTTCCTGCCATCATAGATGTTCCTACTACCCTTTGTCCAAGCTCTACATTTAATAATGAAACTGTACCAGTCATAGGCGAAAGAATGCTAGTCTTTCTAAGATTTTCTTCAGATTCATCCACACTTGCCTTTGCGCTTTTTACAACATACTGACTAGCAAGAACACTTTGTTTAGAAGATTCTAAATCTTGTTTTGAAATTTTATAATTTGATTCAGCAAGTTCATACTCCGAATCAGAAATTACATTTTGCTTATATAATTTTTCTTGTCTATTAAACTCTAATTTTGATCTTAAGTATTGAGCCTCAGACCTAGAAAGATTTGCCTTAGAACTTGACAAATTTGCTCTTACTTGATTATAATTTGCCTTTGATCTTTCTAAAGCATTAATAGAATTTTCAGGCCTTATCTTTACAAGTAAGTTACCTTCTTCAATAAAATCACCTTCCATTATATCCAATTCTATAATTTCACCAGAAACTTCAGGACTTATACTTACTTCCACCTCAGGTTTAATTTGTCCAGATGCTGTTACAAGTTCTGTAATTGTACCCTTATCTACATTTGTAATTTCAACCTCTATAGGATCAACTCCTCCAAAAATACCCATTTGTTTTCCTCCTACCATAACTATGACACCAACAACAACTAAAATAATAATAAAATAAAACGGTTTGTTTTTCATGTTTTTTTTAAAAAGTTAAAGTTTTTCCTTGATAAAAATCTAGTACCTTAAGTTTGAAAATATAATCATACTTTGAAGATAATAAATCATTCTTAGCTTTTACTAAATTATTGTTTGATACTTGGTATTCAGTAAAATTTATTGCACCAAGATTATATTGACTTTTAATAATTCTAAATGATTCTTCTAATGCTTGAACTTGCTTCAAAGATGCAGAATAAGATTTAGAAGCAGCTATAGCATCATTATATGATGTTTCTATAGTCTGTCTAATTTGATTTTTTGCCTCTAAAACATTAATATCCGCTATTTGTTTATTAAGTTTTGATCTTTTTATATTAGAAGATGTTTGGTATCTATTAAAGATCGGAAACGAAATTGAAAATGACAATGATTTGCTAAGATAATCTTTCCATTGTTCTACCAAAGTAAAATCATTATCTGATCCTATAACATTTGGTACTGGACTTAATGCTGAAACAGTTTCAAGAGGATTATTAGTTAAATAACCTACAGTCATTGGTTGCATAGTATAACCATCATAAAACTGCCTTGGACGATTAGCGTAACTAGAATAATTCGTATTAAAATTCGATGAAACACTAATCGTTGGAAATCTACCACTTCTAGCTATTCTTAAATCATACTTACTTGATTCAACATTTTTAATTGCACTTTTTAATTCAGGTAAAATGTCAATAGCCCTATTATATATATCATTAGTATTTGATTGAATTACAATTGAAGGAGATATTTCAACTAATGGTTTACTTATTATTATCTCTTTATCCGTTTCTAATAACATGATTTGCTTAAGTTGCAAAATAGATAATCTATAAGCATTTTCTTGTTGAATTAAACTAAGCTCATCCCCTGCTAACTGAGCTTCAAAATTTAATCTATTCGTAATTGGAAGTGATCCTGCTTCAACTAATTTATTAATTCTTGAAAGTTGTTCTTGAGTTGATAAAAGTTGAAATTTTGCATTTTCTAACCTATCCATAGTTAACAATACACTAAGATATGAGCTAACTACACTTAACATAACATTGTTTCTAGTATTTTCTAAATCAAAAACACTTTTTTCTAATAAAACTTTAGACTGTTTTATAGTATTTCTAACAAAAAAACCACTAAATAAATTCATACCTGATGATAAACCAATGCCAGAAGAACTATATTCACTTCCTATAAACTGATTTGTAGTTGGATCAATTGATCTACCCCAACTTGTGCCATAATTACTAAATACATTTAATGAGGGAATTTGAGATAATATAGACTGATCATATCCAATTTTTTGAATTTTTTTATTTATTTCACTTCTTTTTAACTGTAAATTGTTTTCTAATGCTATTTCTAGACATTGAACAAGATCTAACTCAATAGAATTATTAGACTGAGAAAATAAATTTGTATAAACAAATAGAAATAAAAAAAAGATACAATTTTTCATAAATGTTTTTCTTTTTTAGATGTTTTTAAATAATAATTCTTTCGTTAAAAACGCAAATATATAATAAGAGCAGAAAAAACAAGTTTTATTATACAGAAATTTCTGCCTTTATATGAGAATGAGAAGTATAGTTTTTAAGTTCAAAATCTTCATATTTAAACGAAAAAATATCCTTTACATCTTGATTTATTACCATTTTAGGTAATGAATAAAAATCTCTAGACAACTGAAGTTTAACTTGATCAATATGATTAAGATAAATGTGAGCATCTCCAAATGTGTGTACAAAATCTCCCAATTCAAATTTACAGACTTGAGCTATCATCATTGTTAAAAGAGCATAAGATGCAATATTAAATGGTACACCCAAAAATACATCGGCACTTCTTTGATAAAGTTGACACGATAATTTATTATTATTTACATAAAATTGAAAAATTGCATGACAAGGTGGTAATGCCATTTCATTAATATGAGAAACATTCCATGCACTTATTATATGTCTCCTAGAATATGGATTATTAGATAAATTATTAATCAATTCAGAAATTTGATCATGAACATTACCATTCTCATCTTTCCATTTTCTCCACTGAACACCATAAACTGGTCCTAAATCTCCATTTTCATCAGCCCAAGCATCCCAAATCTTAACACCATTTTCTTGCAAATATTTGATATTATTATCTCCCTTAAGGAACCATAAAAGTTCATAAATTATTGATTTTAAATGTAATTTTTTTGTTGTTAAACAAGGAAATCCTTCATTTAAATCAAATTTCATTTGATGTCCAAAAATACTGATTGTCCCCGTACCTGTTCTATCAGATCTCTCATCACCTTTTTCTAAAATTGTTCTTAAAAGATCATGATATTGCTTCATATTAAATGATTAAATTTAAATGTTATAATAATTTATTAAACAATCATTAATTTACAAAGAAACCTTGAGAAATGGCATTAAAAATAGGTGACAATTTACCTGAATTTTCCTTATATAATCAATCCAACGAATTAATTCTATCTACATCATTTAAAAAAAAATTTTTAATAATATTCTTTTACCCAAAAGATCATTCTCCTGGTTGTACTAGAGAGGTGTGTGGTTTTAGAGATTCATATTCTGAATTAAAAAATATAAATACTGAAATAATAGGAATTAGTTCTGATAGCATAGCCAATCATCAAAAATTTGCAAAAAATTTTTATATATACTACAATCTATTAAGCGACTATAAAAAAAAAGTTAGAAAATTATTTGGAGTACCAAAAAATTTTTTTGGCCTTCTTCCTGGAAGAGTCACATACATATTTAATCCAAATGGAAAATTATTAAAAATAATAAATTCACAATTTGACATTAATAGTCATATTACTATATCAAAAAAAATTATAAAAAATTACAAAAACAATGAATAGTAAATTTCTAATTATTTTTTGTGTATTACTTAGCTTGATTGGAATATATTATTATAACAATAATAAATTGACAAATGTATGGGATCTAATTTCTGAGAAAACTATTATAATTTATGAAGTGAATAATCCTTATGAAGTATGGAAAAAATTTAAAATTTCATATAAAAAAGAAACAAAAGAAAATGAACTATATGATTTAATAGAAAAGAAAATTGATAGTATCAATCTATTCTTAGAAAATGAATTAATAAATTTTTCTAAAGAAAATAAACTTCTTATTGGTATCAATATCATATCCAAAAATAAAATCGAATCTATTTTTTTTATTGAAAAAAATAAGATTAATAAAAAGTATTTTTTTGAAAAAATTGATTCTTTAGGTTATGCTATCAATGAAAGAATTTATAATAAAAACAAAATTTATGAAGTAAATGATAACTTAAATAACTACAATTTCTTATTTATAAATGATTTTATAATTTTTAGTAGTAGTTCATTATTAATAGAAGATGTTATAAGAACATCAAGAAATAAAAAATTATCATTTCAATTCAATAATGAAGATTTATTCAAACAAGTAAAACTGGAAAAAGACTATGGTAATCTTTACTTAAACTTCAATAAAATAAATGAACTAATTAATGTTATAATTAGTAATAATATTATTAAGTTAGATATTCCTCCAAAAAGTTCTTTTTTAGATGTTGATTATAATAAAAATAATTTTTACTTAAATGGATTCACTTCTACAATAAATAAAAAATTTAAATCAAATATTCCAATAAATGAATCTATGTATAAACTTATCCCAACAAATGCCATATACTTTTATCATCTTAACTCAAACAATATAAACGATTTTAATATTGTCAATAATTTTAATGATGATTCTCTTAATATTTATTTTGGTTATGAAATTGGAAGGATTATAGTTGAAAATGATTTTTCAAATTCTCATGAAGAAATTTTAATTTTTAACAAAGAAAATTTAAAAAACATCAACATATCTGATTCTTCAGAATACAAAAATTATTTCATTAAAACTTTAAAAAAAGATGTTTTAAAAAATCTACTTAATAAAACATTTATTAAAGATTCCATCCCAATCTATTACTTTGAATATGATAAATTTGTATTTTTTGGAACAAAAACATCAATACTTAGAAAGTATATAGATGATATAATAAATAAAAAATTATGGGGAAAAGAAATTTATTATAACAACTACATATCAAAACTTAATAAAAATTCAAACATTAGTTTAATAATAAACATAGATAAATTACTTAATAATCTTATTCCTAGTAAAAAATATAACATTATAAAATATTTTGATTTTATATCTATTCAAATGAAAGGTATTGAAAATAAGTTTTATACAAATATTACCATTCAAGAAAAAGAAATAAAATTAAAATATGAAGAAAAAATCCAACCAAATAAAACATTTATAGCAGAAAATAAACTTATAATAAAACCAAATATAGTTTTTAGTCATTTAGATAATTCTCCAGAAATCATTACACAAGACAAAAATTTTAATGTTTATCAACTATCTAGTAACCTTAAACCTATCTGGAAAGATTCTATAGATAATACTATTATAAGTAAAGTATTTCAAATTGATTATTATAGAAATAATAAAAAACAAATTCTTTTTAGTACAAAAAATAATATCCATAGTTACGATAGAAAAGGAAATAAACTTATTGGATTTCCTTTAAAAAATCCTTCTACATCACCTATAGAATTTATTAATCTTATAGATTATGATAATTCAAAAAGATTTAGAATAGCAATAGCTAACAAAAATGGTGAAATATATTTATTAGATAAAAATGGAAAAAAACTCTCTGGATGGAACCCTCTAGTAATGAATAATGAATTAAATCAAGCACCTCAACATATTAGGATAGCAGGAAAAGATTATATAATTATTATACTTAAAAATGGTGAAATATATCTTAAAAACAGAAAAGGTGAAAACTACAAAGGTTTTCCAATGACAACAAAATCAACAATAAGTAATAAAGTTTATCTAGCAAAAGGAGGAAATTCAAAAAATAGTTTTATAGAAATAATAGATGATGATGGAAATTTTTATAAAATTAATTTCAATGGAAAAATCATTTCTTTAGACCAAAAATATAGACCATCTAAAAATTCGAAATTTAAAATAATCCAAGACCCATTAGAAAAATATTATAAAATTTTATCCATTGACTATAACTCTATTTATGTAGGCAATACAG
>JAYZHG010000136.1:0-8935 GCA_036166735.1 Bacteroidota bacterium
TTAAAAACAAATGATGTTTATAAATTATTGACTTGTAAAATTCCAAAAAATGTAGTTTTTATTTTAGAATCTAATAATGATCATTTTATGGCTGATATGAGATCTTTTTTCTTTTCTATGAAGAAAATAAAAAATCCTGTTGTAATTTCTGGAAATTATAATAATAATAATTTTGAAAAAAATATAATTTACTCTTCTACGGATTTAGGAGGACTATTTATTCAGGGTTATGGTGACGGAATCTTTATTAGAAGTAATAAATATAATTTTGATATAAATAAGAGATTAAATACTTTAAGTTTTAAAATTTTACAGGCAGCAAGAGTGCGAGTGACTACAACTGATTTTATATCATGTCCATCGTGTGGAAGAACATTATTTGATTTGACTGAGACAACAGCTAAGATAAGAGAGAAAACAGATCATTTAAAAGGATTGAAAATTGGAATAATGGGATGTATAGTAAATGGTCCCGGAGAAATGGCTGATGCAGATTATGGGTATGTTGGTTCTGGCAAAGAAAAAATAACTTTATATAAAGGAAAAGAAGTTGTTAAAAGATCAGTACATTATAGAGATGGAGTTGATGAATTAATTAAGCTTATAAAAAATGATGGAAATTGGATCGATCCTTAAAACAAATAATTATGGATAAGAAAAATAAAAAAAAGATATCATATTATTTCGATTTTTCAGAAGTATTAACTTATTTTTTTAGAAAAAAAGATCCTAATAGAAAAGTAAATTTTAGTTTGAAAATGATGCATGGAGTTAATAAAATATCTATTATAATTTTTTTGTTAGGTGTTATTTTCATTATCATAAAAAGATTTATATAATGAGATTTTTACATTTTTTTTTCTTGCTGAGTACGTTTAGTTATTCACAAGAATTAAAAATTGAAAAAACAAAAACTCAATATTTAGCTTTAGGGGATTCATATACAATAGGGGAGTCAGTTGATGAAAAATATAGTTGGCCAATACAATTAAAGTTTAATTTATTCAATAGTGATAGTAATACTTCTCTTGATTCAGTTAGAATTATTGCGAAAACTGGGTGGACTACTAGTGATTTATTAAATTATATAAGTAACATAAAAATTAATAATAATTATGACCTTGTCTCTTTACTAATTGGAGTTAATAATCAATTTAGAGGATATGATAAAAATATTTATGAAAAAGAGTTTGAAAAATTATTAATTAAATCAATTGGTTTTGCTAATTCAAATTTTAGTAATGTATTTGTATTATCAATTCCAGATTATGGAGTGACTCCTTTTGGTAAATTAAGAGATAGTGAAAAAATAAAGAGTGAAATAAATTTATATAATGAAATTAATTATAAAATTTCTAAGAAGTATGGTGTTTTGTATTTTGATATAACGGATATTTCTAGATTGGCTGAATTTGATTCAACTTTATTGGCTGATGATATGCTACATCCTTCTAAGAAAATGTATAATTTATGGGTAGAAAAAATTGTAGATCAAGTAATTAATCAATTATCTCATTAAGCTACAACATTTATAATTTTATTTGTTACAATAATAACTTTTTTAACTTCTGAGCTTTTTATCCATTTTTGGACTGATTTATTATTTATTACTACTTTTTCTATTTCATGATTTGAGGCTTTTAAAGAAAAACTTATTTTGGTTCTTAATTTTCCATTTATCATTATAGGATATTCATATTCATTTTCAATTAAATACTTGTTTTTAAATGTTGGGTAATTAGCATATGATATACTTTTTTTATTTCCAATTTTATTCCATAATTCTTCTGCTATATGTGGTGCAAATGGAGAAATTAGAATTAATAGAGGTTTTAATATTTTAATTTTATTGCAATTTATTTTACCTAATTCATTTACTGTTATCATTAATAAACTAATACAAGTATTTAATGATAACCTTTCTATATCATCTTGAATTTTTTTTATAGCTCTGTGCAAAATTTTATATTCATTTTTATTAGGTTCTTCATCAGATATGTATAATTGATTGTTTTTATTAATAAATAAGTTCCAAAATTTATTTAAAAATTTAAAAACGCCATCTATTCCATTAGTATTCCATGGTTTTGATTGCTCGATGGGGCCTAAAAACATTTCATACATTCTTAGTGTATCAGAACCATATTTGATTATTATTTCATCTGGATTAACAACATTGCTCTTGGATTTAGACATTTTTTCAGTCTCGTGTCCACATATGTATTTATTATTTTCTAAAATAAATTCGGAATTTTTAAGTTCGGAGCTAGATTTTTTGAATTTATCTATATTCAATTGGTCATTATTAACCAAATTAACATCAACATGAAGTTTGGTATATTTATATTTATTTTTTAGGTTATGAGAAACATATTTTTTTGAGTCTTTTATTCTATAAATAAAATTAGATCTTCCTAAGATCATACCTTGATTTACCAATTTCTTAAATGGTTCTTTTGTACTCACATATTTTAGATCATAGAGCACTTTATGCCAAAATCTTGAATATAGTAAGTGAAGTACTGCGTGTTCTGCTCCTCCAATATAAAGGTCAACAGGCATCCAATATTTAATCTTTTTTTTATCAGCAAATTCTTTATTATTGAGAGGATCTAAATATCTTAAATAATACCAACAAGATCCTGCCCATTGTGGCATTGTATTTGATTCTCTTTTATATTTTATACCATCAATGGTAACATTTGACCATTTATTATTTCTGGCTAATGGAGATAATCCATCATTTGTTGGTAAATAATTAATAACGTTTGGAAGAGTTAAAGGTAAATCTTTTTCTTTGAGTCCTATTCTGCCATTTTTTGAATGAAGTATTGGAATAGGTTCTCCCCAATATCTTTGTCTAGTGAAAATCCAATCTCTTAATTTATAATTAATAGTTTTTTTACCACTTTTATTTTTTTCAAGTAGAGTTAAAACTTTATTCTTAAATTCATGGTTACTGATTCCATTAAATTCTCCTGAATTTACCATTTTACCATTACCAGTATAACATTTTTCATTTTTGTCACTGGAAATAACTTTAATTATTGGAAGATTAAATTTTGATGCAAACTCAAAGTCTCTTTCGTCATGAGCAGGAACAGCCATAATGGCACCAGTTCCATAAGAAGATAAAACATAATCCGAAATCCATATAGGAATTTTATTATTAGAAATTGGATTTATTGCGAATGCACCTGTAAATATTCCTGTTTTATTTTTTTCATTTTCTTGTCTTTCTAGGTCACTTTTTTTTTCTGTTTCGTTAATATACTTCTTAACAGTATTTAATTGTTTTTTTGATGTAATTTTTTTAATTATATTATGTTCCGGAGCTAAAACAAGATAAGTTGCACCGTATATAGTATCAGGCCTAGTAGTAAAAACATTTATTTTTTTATTGTTTTTTACTTTAAAAAATATTTCAGCTCCTTCGGATTTTCCAATCCAATTTTTTTGAGAAAGTTTTATTGAATCAGGCCAATCTAAATTATCTAAATCTTCGAGTAATCTATTTGAGTATGCAGTTATTCTCATTACCCATTGTTTCATAGGTTTTTTTATTACCGGAAATCCTCCTCTTTCACTAAGGCCACCAATTACTTCTTCATTTGATAAAACAGTTCCAAGTTCTTCGCACCAGTTAACATCAATTTCATCTATGTACGTTAATCTATGATTATCAATATATTTTGCTTTTTCCTTTTCAGATAAGTTTTTAGGTACTTTTAGTTTATCAATGGGTTTTGCAATTTGATTTTTTTCATCAAAAAAACTATTATAGAGTTTTAAAAATATCCATTGAGTCCATTTATAATAATTACTATCACTCGTTTTAATTTCTCTATCCCAATCGAAAGAAAGTCCTAATGAGCCCAATTGTTCTTTGAATCTTATTATATTTTTGTTAGTGATTTTTTTTGGATGTTCCCCTGTTTTAATTGCATATTGTTCAGCTGGTAATCCAAAAGAATCAAAACCCATTGGGTGTAAAACATTAAATCCTTTATTTCTTTTAAATCTAGCAATTATATCTGAAGCAATGTATCCAAGAGGATGTCCAACATGAAGTCCAGATCCTGAGGGATATGGAAACATATCTAGTATATAGTATTTTGGCTTATTATTTACACTTGATTTATATGTTTTTTCTTTTTGCCAAATTTTTTGCCATTTATCTTCAATTCTGGAAAAATTATAACTCATAAAATGATTTTTACAAAAATAGTACTTAATTGATTTAAATTACAGATTAAGTAATTTCATTTTTTTCTTAATACGATTGTAATTGGAACTCCTAAAAAATTAAAATTTTCTCTTATTTTATTTTTTAAAAATCTTTTATAAGGTTCTTTTATGTATTGAGGTAAATTACAAAAAAAAGCAAAAGTTGGAGTTTTAGTAGGTAGTTGAGTTATATATTTAATTTTTATATATTTTCCTTTTGTTGCTGGAGGTGGAGTTTTTTTAATTTCTGGTAGTAGAATATTATTCAATTTTGAAGTATTAATTTTTTGACTTCTGTTATTATAAACATCTAATGAGATCTCAACAATTTTGTGGATTCTTTTTTTATTAATTACAGAAGTAAATATTATTGGAATAAAAGTTAATGGACTTATTTTTGATTTAATTTTGTCTTCAAAGAGTTTTGTTGTTTTAGTATCTTTATCTATAAGGTCCCATTTATTAATCATTAAAATAATTCCTTTTTTATATTTTGATGCTAAACCTAAAATATTCATATCTTGACTTTCAAATCCTTGTTTAGCATCAATCATTATAATGCATACATCACTGTCTTGCATGGCTTGAATTGATCTCATTACCGAGTAAAATTCTATGTTTTCATTTACTTTCTTTTTTTTTCTTATTCCTGCAGTATCAGTTATAATTAATTCTTTATTAAAAAGATTATATTTAGTATCAATCGAATCTCTAGTTGTTCCAGATATTTCAGTTACAATATTTCTCTCTTCACCCAACAATGCATTAATAAATGATGATTTTCCAACATTAGGTCTTCCAAGTATTGAAATTTTGGGTAATGTATTGTCTTTTTTTATAGATTCTTTTTCTAATTTATTTACTACTAAATCTAATAAATCTCCAGTCCCAGAACCACTTTGAGATGAAATAGGTATTATGGGAGTATTTCTCAATCCTAATTCGTAGAACTCATTGGAATTAAGTTCAGTTTTGTAATTATCCGCTTTATTAGCTACAAGAATTGTTTTTTTATTTATTTCTCTAATGATTTTAGAAAAATCTTTATCATTATTAGTTAATCCATCTTTACAATCAACCATAAATAATATAAGAGATGCTTCATTTAATGCAAGAATAACTTGATTTTTTATTTCTTTTTCAAAAATATTTTCAGTTTTTTCTACATATCCTCCTGTATCTATAACAGTAAAATCTACTCCATTCCAATCACTAATTCCATAATGCCTATCTCTAGTAACACCACTTTCATCATGAATTATTGCTTGTCTTTTCTCAACAAGTCGATTAAATAAAGTTGATTTTCCTACATTTGGTCTACCTACTATTGCTACAATATTACCCATGCTTTTTATTTAATAAAAAAGCGAATTTAATTAATACTTATTAATTGTATATTACTTTCTTTAATTGCAGTATTTATTTGTTCTAATTTATTCTCTTTAATATTATTCCATAAATTAAGTTCAATATCAATTTTTTTAATAAGTTCATCTCTAACACCATACATTTGATCTGTAGGTTTATAATTTCCTGATGATGCTACGCTTGCTAAGTGTGCTAATTTGTTGTTTAATTTTATTGGAAAATTTAATGGATCTTGTCCACTTCTGTTTTTAGTTTGGTATAAAGTTTTTTCAATTTTCGTTATATCATTTATTACTTCATTTATATTCTTTTTTAATTCATTATGATTTTCATCTAATTTTTCTTCAAGGTTATTTAGCTGTTTTCTCGTAGATCTTATTTGTATAATAGCTTCATGAACACTAGTTACCTTATCTCTAACACTTATTAGAAAATCAAATTGTTTTTTAAGATCTTCAATTGAAGAATTACTTCTTGGATCTTTTAATATATTAAATGATTTTTCCATTGAATTTTTATCAACATTTAATTTAACAAAATAATTTCCTGGAGAAGCTTTTGGTCCTCTTAAGCTAGCTGCCCACATAATGATTCCATCAAATCCTTTGGCATCATCATATCTCATATTCCAAACAAATGAATTTTTGTCTCCATTTATTTTTAATGGATTTTTTTTATCATTATTAGAATATTTTTTGATTAGTTTCTTATTCTTATCTAAAAATTCTAAAGAAATATTAGAACTATCATTTACAATTTTATTTTTAATATTAAAAAATACTTCTACTCCATTATGATGATTTTTACCAGCACTTGCAGAAGTTCCTCCCCATCCAGGGTTACCCATTCTATAACTATCTATTGGTGAAAAGATATGAAAATTAGAATTTTCAATCTTTTTAGTTATTTCATGAAGTGGTAATAAATCATCTATTATCCACAATGATCTTCCTTGAGTTGATGCAATTAAATTATTATTTTTAATTGCCAAATCTGTTATTGGAACAAGCGGTAAATTTAGTTGAAGTGAATTCCATGAAGATCCGTCATCAAAAGATATAAACATTCCTGATTCAGTACCTGAGTAGAGAAGTCCTTGTCTCTTTGGATCAGCTCTTAGTACTCTAGTAAAAAAATTATTAGGAATGCCATTGGTAATTTTTATCCATGTTTTACCATAATCTTTAGTTTTGTATAAATAAGGCTTATAATCACCTGTTTTATATAAAGTTCCTGCTATATATAAACCTCCTTTTATAAATGGGTCTGGCTCTACGCTATTCCACATTATATGGTTTGGTGCATTTGAAGGTGTTACATTTTCCCAATTGTCACCTCCGTTTTTAGAAACATGAATTAATCCATCATCTGAAGCAGCCCATAATAAATCTTTTTCATAAGGTGATTCACATGCAGCAAAAATCGTTGCATAATATTCTACAGCGGTATTATCTTTAGTAATTGGACCTCCAGAAGGTCTTAATTTTTCTGATTCATTCCTCGTTAAATCTGGACTTATTACATTCCAAGATTGTCCTTCATTAGTAGTAACGTGAAAGCGATTGGAAGTTGCATATAGTTTATTTGGGTTATGAGGAGAGAAAAATATTGGAAAATTCCATTGAAATCTATATTTCATATCTTCAGCTCCGTGTCCCATAGGATTATTTGGCCATATATCAACTACTCTTCTTTCACCTGTATTATGATCTAATCTACTTAAATGACCATCATAACTTCCTCCATATACAATATTTGGATTATCAGGTTTAGCTGCTAAGTGAGCGCTTTCACCACCTGCAGATGATTCCCAATCTCTTTCAGTTATTGAACCTGAATTGACTCTATGAGGAACTCTTTGTGTACTATTATCCTGTTGAGCAACTAAAATGTTATAAGGAAAACTGTTGTCAGTAGTTACCCTATAATATTGAGCAGTTGGTTGATTCATGTAAGTAGACCAATTATTTGCATCATCATTACTTATTTGTGCTCCACCATCATCTGCAACAATCATTCTTTGATTATTATCTGGATCTATCCATAAATCATGATGATCTCCGTGAGGTGTTCTGTACCTTTCAAATGTTTTACCTCCATCTTCAGATCTCCAGAAAGCAACATTCATTACATATACTCTATTTTCATTTTTAGTATCAGCATAAATTCTAGTATAGTACCAAGCTCTTTGTCTTAAATTTCTATCACTATTTATTAATTTCCATGATTTTCCTGAATCCATGGATTTATATAGTCCACCATTTTTATTTTCTATTAAAGCATAAACAATATTTGAGTTAACAGGAGAAACTGCAACTCCTGAAATCCCCCATATTCCAGATGGAAGTCCTTTATTATTAGAAATATTCATCCATGTTTCTCCCTCATCAGTAGATTTCCAAATAGCTGAACCATCTCCACCGCTTTCTAAGCTATATGGAGTTCTTCTAATATTCCAGGTTGAGGCATACATAACTCTTGGATTATCACTTTCAAAAGAAATGTCAACAGCACCAGATCTTTCATTTGAGTATAAAGTTTTTTTCCATGTATTACCCCCGTCATTTGTTTTATAAATACCTCTATTTTTAGAATTTTTAAATAAATCTCCCATTATAGCTATGAACACAATGTTTGGATTTTTAGGATGAATTTTAATCCTACCAACTTGTACTTGATCTATATCTAAATTTAATTTTTTCCAGGTTTCACCAGCATCTTCAGATTTCCAAAATCCACCATAACCTGGAGAGACATTTCCTCTAACGGTTTTTTCACCTGTTCCAACATAAACAATATTTGGATCAGATTCACTTACAGCAACTGCTCCAATGGATCCTCCAAAATAACCATCTGAAACATTGTTCCATGTTTGACCTCCATTTATGGTTTTCCATACTCCACCTCCAGTAGCTCCCATGTAAAATGTTTTTGATTTTCCAACTACACCTGTTACACTTGAAGCTCTTCCCCCTCTATATGGTCCAATAGATCGCCATTTTAAATTTGGAATTTCAAAACTAGTTGTTTGTAATTTTTTTGATTTTGATTTTTTTTGAGAAATAGTTTCAAAAGAAACAAATGATATTATAATAATTAGGAATAAAATTCTTTTCATTTTTCTGGGTTTAGTTTTTTTAAATCTAAAGAAATAAATTTATTTATTAATTTCTATCAATGATAAAGTATTATTAAATATTTTATAAATATCAAATTTTCTTTTTCTCGAAGAATAAATGATAGATAAAGGAAGTGTAGAATTCAAGTGATAATCAGTTAAAAGATCATAGTTAGATTTATAGAGATATACTTTGTTTTTATTGTTATCTATTAAAGAAAA
>JAYZHG010000137.1:0-7497 GCA_036166735.1 Bacteroidota bacterium
CATCATATGGAGTTGTCCATAATTCTCCTGCATTATCACTTCTATAAATTCCAATAAAATTATTATCATCAATACCATCATCTTCATCACCAAGCAAAACAACATATATTCTATTTGGATCTGCATCAGTTAAACCAATTCTAGCTCCCCCATTGGAAAGAGCTACACCCCCTATAGGATCATACCAGCCACTTGCTTTAACAGAAAAACTTTGTCCACCATCTATAGACTTTAATATTTCTGTTATATTTTTTGTTGTATTGCTTTTAGCAATAAAAATAGTATTGGAATCATCTGTTTTAAATTTAATATCCCATACCCTATCATTAAACACATTTAACCAAAAATTTCCCCCATCAATACTTTTATACAAACCTTTATTACCCGCAATCCATATTAAATCTGAATTATCTTTAGAAATTTCAATTGCTGAAATTTGAAAATCCGAACCATAAAAAATCTCATTCCATGTATCACCTCCATCAATACTTTTATACATATAACCATCTCTATTTGTAAAATATACTATATTTTCATCTGATGGATCAATTTCTATAGTTTCGACATGCCCATTTAAATTATAATCATCACCGACAGCTTCCCAAGAAACACCTTTATTTTCTGACTTAAAAACACCTCCGGTTTCTCCACCAGAAAAAAGAATATTTGGATTTGACAATGATTGGTCAAAAGTATAAACATTTAATTGTGATGATTTTGGAGATATATCATCTTGGGTATATATATCATTTTGATAAGTTGTAAAAGTTTCAATAGGGCCAATTGACACCCAACTACCCTCATTTCCTTCATGATTTGAAAAGCTTAATTCATTATATGTAGAAGTTTTTATTAATTGATATGGTTTTTTAATAGGAATTTCAATAGTACCATCATCTAGTAGATAATCCATTGAATTAATTATCATATTAAAATACTTAAAATTTTGTGTATGTGTATTTTTCTCAAAAACACGATCTCTGTAATATTTATCATATTCTCTATGAATTTCAAAATAATTTGGGGATTCTGAATATAAAAGATGCACCCAATGAGGATCTTTATCACTTATGGGAGGAACTGTCTTAAAAAGTGACTCGTATTTTGGTTTTGGCAAAAACATTTTACCCTTGTCTTGAGCTTCAAGAAAGTGAAAAGAAAATAAAATAAATATAAAAACTCTAATCATATTAAACCAATTCAACACCAAGGCCTGGTTTATCAAGTGGTTTCATTACACCATTTTTTAAATTAAAACCCCCAGAAACTAAGTCTTTTGCTAAATCTAAACTACCATCCAAATCTAAATATTTTGTATTAGGAAATGAAAGAGCAGTGTTTAATGCAGCAGAAATGCTTATTATACTTTCATCGTTACAACCCCACATAAGATCAATATCATTTAATAAAGCAACATTAGCTATTTTTCTCCCAGAAGTAATTCCTCCACACTTCATAAGTTTAATATTAAAAATTTTACCGTAATTATTCTGAGAGTATTTTATAGCATCCTCATATGATACAAGGCTCTCATCAAGAGCAATAATTTCTTTTAAACTATCAGGTAATTTTAAAAGTTGCTCAGTATTATCAACACTGATGGGTTGTTCAATTAGTTCAACTCCTGTTGTTTCATTACAAAACTTTATAGTATCATCAATTGACCACCCCTGATTAGCATCAATTCTAATTTTAATTTTACTACCAAACTTCTCATTAATCTTAGTAATTCTTTCAATATCATAATCAATTTTATCCCCTAACTTAATTTTTATATACCTAAAACCAGATGAATAATACTCATTAATTTCTTCGATAGTTTCAGCAATATCTTTTATTCCTACAGTAATAGACGTTGGTAATTCTGGTATTATTCTTCCAAGAAATGACCCTAATGAAATATTTATTGATTTACAGAAAGCATCATAAAGAGCAATGTTATATGCTGCTTTTGAACCAGGATCATTAATAAATTGATTTTCTACTTTATCTATGTTACTTACCAAATGAGAGATATCTCTACCTATTAATTCATTTTTAAAATCAAGAGAATTTTTATAAGACTCAGCAGTATCTAATCCCACAACATATTTAGAAACATTTGATGACCCGAGACCAACAGTTCCATCGTTCAATATTATTTTTATAAATATGTTTTTTATAGATGATGTAGTCTTATATGCTATAGTATATGGCCTTGTAAGTTTGATATCTGCTAATTCTATTTCAATGTTATCAATTACCATATTTATTTTTTAAAATTTCAACTATTCCATCCATCCCCTCATCAATAGGTAAGAAAACAGGAATATTTAAATCAGTAGCTATTGATTTTTTGTGAAATATTTTTTCTTGATCTGTCATTCCCTGCGTATTTAATGTAATAGCTATAACATCTTTTCCATATGATTTAATTAGATCTATTTCAGACTCAAGAGAAGGCATTATTGCATCAACATGTTCCCAACCATCAAAATGCTTTCTTTTTGGTGAATGTTGCAATATAACACCATCAACATTTGCAGAAATTAAGAATTCACTACCACATGGACCAGAAGGATTCCTTAATGCGGCCTGACCTTCAATTAAAATAAACTCTGGTTTCTTATCTTGATAACATTCACATATTGATCTTTCTAATTCACCAGAAACAAAATCATTTAGTGTAGAATCAAATATGAAACCATAATCCCAACCTTGCATCCAACCAGTCTGACCAGTATATATCATATCAGAACTAATATCATGTTTTTCCAATTCCTCAACTACTAATTTTGCAGTAGTCCTCTTACCCAAACCACAATCAGTACCCAAAACTACAATTTTTGGTGATTTAACATCATAAATTTTTCCAGACCAAAAATTTAGTTGATCTCTAGATTTTGATACCCTTACATCATATATTTTAACATTTTTATCTTCTGCAATTTTCTTAAGCTGAGAATCATAATTTAATATAGAATGAAGACCATTAACAATAGAAATATTATTATTTAAAGCTAAAATAACATCATTTCTCATTTCTTTAGGTAAGATTCCTCCTGCAGAAGCTACGCCTATTATACAATAATTAACATCAATTCCAGCTTCTAAAAAAGATTCCACATTTTTAAATACTGGTATATCACTTTCAGTACTAGACATAAATACATTACCATGTTTATTACTATGAACATATTTTGCATGAAACTTATCATCAATAACAGATTTTATGATAAATCTTTTAGAACCCCTTATTAAACCATGGGCAGTTTTTGCTGATTTTGTATCAAACTTACCATTTGTCAATACAATTGCATTACCTGATACTTTCATTTTAGATTATAAAGAATGTTAGTTTGTCAATATTAATAATTTTGAGATTTATATTTGCCTTAAATTATGAAAAAATCACTTAATACAAAACAAATAGATATTTTAAGAAAAAAAGGAACTGAACCTGCCTTTTCTGGTAAGTTACTCCATAATAAAGGAGATGGTTTATATTCTTGTGTAGGATGTGGAAATACATTATTTTCTTCAAAAGAAAAATATGACTCAGGTTCAGGATGGCCTAGCTTCTTTGATACGTATAATTCTAAATCAGTAAAAACAAAAATTGATTATTCTTATGGTATGAAAAGAACAGAAGTTATTTGTTATAATTGTAATGGACATTTAGGTCATTTATTTGATGATGGACCAAAATATACTGGAAAAAGATATTGTATTAATTCAAAGATTTTAAATTTTACTAAAAAATGAAAAGTGTAATTGGAATTGATATTGGAGGAACAATTACAAAAATTGGAATTGTTTCTAAAGAAGCAGATATATTAAAAAAAACATCATTTAGAACAAAAGACTACAAAGGTTTTTCATCATACATAGATAAAATACATTCTTCAATCGTTAATATCAATAATAATATTGAAATTTTAGGTATTGGTATTGGTGCACCAAATGCTTCAAAAAATGGTACCATTGAAACACCCGCTAACCTTAATTGGTCTGGTAATCTAAATCTTGTTCAAAACCTTAAAAAAAAATTGAATCTACCTGTCTTTTTATCTAATGATGCTAATTGTGCTACAATTGGTGAAATGATGTATGGTAAAGCTAAAAATTTAAAAGACTTCATAGTTATAACATTAGGAACAGGTCTTGGTAGCGGAATCGTAAGTAATGGTAAATTAGTTGAAGGATATGATGGTTTCGCAGCTGAATTAGGACATTTTTCTATTAATAATAGTGAAGGGAGATTAACAGGACTTGGAGTTAAAAGTGGACTTGAAGCATATGTATCAGCGACTGGAATTAAAAGAACAATAATGTACATGTTATCTAAATATATGAATGATAGTATTTTTAGAGGAATAGCATTCAATGACTTGCATGGTGAAGATATCACAAAAGCTGCAGAAAATAATGATTTTATTTCTATTAAAGCATTTGAGTATACTGGAAAAATACTTGGTAAAACTTTAGCTAATTTTGTTACTTTCAGTCAGCCAGAAGCAATAATTCTTACAGGAGGTTTAGCTCACTCTGGAAAATGGATACTTAACCCTACAATAAAATCATTTAATAAAAATTTACTCCCATTCTATCAAAATAAAGTAAAAATTTTATTATCTGGTCTAGAAGATAAACACTCTGCAATTTTAGGTTCAGCTGCCCTAGTATGGAAAAATATATAATAAAATTATTAATTGTCTTATTCTATTTTATAAACAATCCAATTCTTGCACAAAAAGTGTACGTAGTTGACAATAATAATGAACCTATCTATAATGTGAGCTTTTATAAAAAAGACCTTTCAAAGGGTATTTTTTCAAATTTTAATGGTGAAGTAGATTTATCAATATTTGAAAATAGAGATAGTATAGTAATTCAACACCCAACTTATAATAGTACTATAAAAATTAAATCTGAGATAGTTAAACAAAAAAATATAATTCTATTTGAAAAAATAATTAATATCGATGAAATAGTTTTTTCAGTAAATAAGTGGAGTGAAAATTTAAGTGATGTAAGTAATAAAATTCTTAGTATCTCTGAAAAAAAAATAAAAGAATTATCTCCTCAAACATCTGCAGATCTTCTTGAAAAAACAGGTGAAGTTTTTGTTCAAAAAAGTCAATTAGGAGGAGGAAGCCCAATGATTAGAGGATTTTCATCAAACAGAATATTATTGTCATTAGATGGCATACGAATGAATAATGCAATATTTAGAAGTGGAAATATTCATAATATCATATCAATAGATCCAAATACTCTAGAAGGTGTTGAAGTTCTATATGGGCCAGCTTCAGTAATGTATGGAAGTGATGCTATTGGTGGAGCAATAAACTTTAAAATAAAAGATCCAAAATTTAATATTGATAATAAAATAAAAATTAATGGCTCTCAAAACATTCAATATAATTCATCCAGTAAATCAAAACATTATAACTTATTTCTTAATATAGGATTAAAAAAAATAGCAACTATAACAAGTTTTTCATTTAACAATTTTCATGATTTAAGAAGTGGATCTAAAAGAAAAAGTAAATACAAAAATTTTGGTAAAAGAACTGAATATGTTAAGAGAAATTACATAAAAAATATTGATGAAATCATTACAAATACTAACCATAACATTCAAAAATTCAGTAACTATTCACAAAATAACTTTATCCAAAAAATAAACTATAAAATAAATGATGATATTAACTTAATTTATGGACTCTATTATTCTAAATCATCAAATATTCCAAGATATGACAGATTAACTCTTTATGATGACCTACTAACACCAAAATATGCAGAGTGGTACTATGGTCCTAATTTATTTCTAATGAATAAAATTGAACTCAACTATTTTATTAAAAATAAATTCTTTGATGCTTTTAAATTAAATTTTTCAAAACAAAATATAGAAGAAAGTAGAATTTCAAGAAAATTTAATGATTTATATATTAAAAATAGAATAGAAAAAGTTGATATCTACTCTTTTAATTTAGATTTTGATAAGAAAAAAAATGGAAAAGAATTTTTTTATGGTTATGAATTATATACTAACAAAATAAATTCAAATGCTTTTGAAAAAAACATAAACACAAATGAAGAAGAAAAAATATCAACAAGATATCCTGATGGAGGCACTAACTTCTTAATAAACTCTATTTATTTATCATATAAAAAAATAAATAAAAACCTGAATTATAATTTTGGAATTAGAGGAACTAAAACAAATTTAAAGTCAAAAATTTCTAGTGATTTTTTTAATTTTCCTTTCTCAGAAGTTAAAATAAATACATCATCAATTAGTGGCAGTTTTGGTTTAATTTATAACTATTCAAAAAATTCATCTTTAAAATTTCTCTATTCTAACGGATTTCGTTCACCTAACTTAGATGATGTTGGAAAAGTTTTTGATTCAGAACCTGGCAATATCATTGTTCCAAACACTGAATTAAACCCCGAATATGCAAATAATTTTGAAATAAACTTTATATCAAGAAAGAAGAATATCGAATTTAATGGATCCATCTATTATACTAATTTAAATAGTGCAATTATACGATCCAATGGAACTTTTAATGGAGTAGACTCAATAATGTACGATGGCAGTTTAAGTAAAGTACAAACTTTAAAAAACTCTGGAAAAGCATATGTTTTTGGTTTTAGTTATATGATAAATTATAAAATAAATAATAATTTAAATTTAAAATCATCACTATCATTTAACCAATCTAAAGACCTTTCGACCAAACTTCCTCTTAGACACTCTTCTCCAATATTTGGTCAAACAAGTGTAAATTTCACAAAAAGAAATATTAAAATGAGTTATTATATTAATTATAATGGAAAAAAAGATATTTCTAATTTTTCTCCTAGTGAATTAAATAAATTATACCTATATACTAAAGATGGTTCTCCAGCTTGGTTAACTAATAATATTTCATTTATTTACAACATAAACTATTTAGCTAAAATTAATTTTTCTTGTGAAAATGTTTTTGATATACACTATAGAAGTTACTCATCGGGAATTAGTGCACCAGGAAGAAATTTTAACATTGGATTAAACATGTCTTTTTAATGAAATTAAAACACTTAGTAATTTCAGGAAATATAGGTGTTGGGAAAACAACATTAGCAGAAAAATTAGCA
The DNA here is from genome assembly GCA_036166735.1 of Bacteroidota bacterium. GTDB lineage: Bacteria > Bacteroidota > Bacteroidia > Cytophagales > MED-G16 > JAPYTU01. The sequence goes on from JAYZHG010000137.1 coordinate 7,138, forward strand.
AAAAAATATAACTGGAAAATTCTTCTTGAAGAAGTCGATAACAATCCCTATTTAGATGATTTTTATAAATCGATGAAAAATTGGTCATTTCATCTTCAAATTTTTTTTCTAAACAGTAGATTTAAACAAATACAAAATATTTCAAAAACTAATGATACTATAATTCAAGATAGATCTATATATGAAGATTATGAGGTTTTTACAAAAAATTTATTTGATTCTGGAATCTTATTAAAAAGAGAATTTGAAAACTATAAAAGATTATACGATACAATTCTTGAGTATGTCAAAGTACCTGACTTATTAATTTATATTAGAAATAAAAACATAAATAATATTATCAATAACATAAAAAAAAGA
>JAYZHG010000138.1:0-7203 GCA_036166735.1 Bacteroidota bacterium
ATGCACCAAAAATGATATTATAATTCTTAAAAAAATAGATACCATTGAAAGTTAAATTTTTAGGAACTGGAACTTCTCAAGGAATACCTGTTATAGGATGTGAATGTAATATTTGTAAATCAAAAAATAAAAAAGATGTTCGACTAAGATCATCAATTTATATAAATCATAAAAATCTAAATTTTATTATAGATACTGGACCTGATTTTAGACAACAAGTTTTAAATAATAACATCAAAAAAATTGATTTTGTGTTATATACACACGCACATAGAGATCACACATCTGGTATAGACGAATTAAGATCTTTTAATTTTTTACAAAAAAAATCTATAAAAGCATTTGGAAATAACTATTTAGTAAATCAATTAAAAAATGATTTTTCTTACATTTTTAGTGGAATTAAATACCCAGGTCTACCACAAATTGATTTAAAAACAATAAATAAAGATTTTTTCTACAAAAAATTAAAAATAATTCCTATAAAAGTACACCACCATAAACTAGAAGTACTTGGTTACAGAATTAAAGATTTCACTTATATAACTGATGCAAACTTTATTTCAAATATTGAATTAAATAAAATTAGTAACAGCAAAATATTGGTATTAAACTGTTTGCAAATTGATAAACATATTTCACACTTTAATTTAGAAGAAGCAATTGATGTTATTAAAAAATTAAAAATTAAAAAAGCATATTTTACTCATATTTCTCATAATTTAGGAAAGCACAATAAAATAAATAAACTTTTACCAAAAAATATTTCTTTAGCGTATGATGGTCTAGAAATTAATTTACAAAAAGACTAACTAACTATATTCACTTTCATCATATTTGTATGACTTTCCCAATGTTCTGGCATAGAAGCTGTTACTATATATTTATCATCTTTTGTCAAATGATTATTTTCAACTAATATATTTTCAATATTTTCAAGTGTTAAATCAATATTTTCTGTCTTATCATAAAATATGCACCTAACTCCCCAAACTATATTCATAATATTACCTAAATTTTTATCATTAGTAACTATAAATATTTTAGCTTTTGGCCTATTACCAGATACTCTAAATGCAGTAAATCCACTTTTCGTCATAGATACAATGGCTTTAGCATTAATTTGCTTTGAAAGCCGACAAGCAGCAGTTATCAAACTTTCATTTACCCTATTTTTTAAAAGTTTATTTTTTTCAAAATTATAATAGATTTCAGAAGTGCTTCTTTCAACAGAACTTATTATTTTTTCCATGCTTTTAACAGCAATAATTGGATAATTCCCTGTTGCTGATTCTGCAGAAAGCATAACTGCATCAGCACCATCAAGTACAGCATTTGCAACATCATTTGACTCTGCTCTAGTTGGAGTTTTTTGTTCTACCATACTTTCAAGCATTTGTGTAGCTATAATTACAGGTTTATATGCTTTATTACATTTATCAACAATCTTTTTTTGGTATATAGGTACAGATTCCATAGGCATTTCTACACCTAAATCACCTCTTGCAACCATCAATCCATCTGATGCTTTAATTATTTTATCAATATTTTTTATTGCTTGTGGTTTTTCAATTTTAGCAATTATTCTAGTTTCTTTTCCTCTCTCCCTAATCAATTTTCTTAATAACTTAATATCTTTTTCAGATCGCACAAAGGATAATGCAATCCAATCAACATCATTATCTAATCCAAAATGTAAATCTTCAATATCCTTTTCTGTAATAGATGATAAAGAAATATTACTTTCGGGAAAATTAATACCTTTTCTAGGTAACAATATCCCACCCCTTATAATCTTAGTTAAAACTTCATTTTTAGAAGAACTTATTACCCTTAACTCTATCTTACCATCATCAATAAGTATACTCTCATTGGATTTAATATCATATAAAATATCATTATCTATTGAAATAACCCTAGAATCACCAACAACATTTTTAGAAACAATTTTTAATTCTTCATTATCTTGTAATTTAATAGAATCATTTAATAATTCTCCTACTCGAATTTTTGGTCCTTGTAAATCTTGAAGTATGCAAACAGGTACATTTAACTCTTCACTAATTTTTCTAACATTCTTTATAATTTGTTTATGAAATTCTTTTTCACCATGAGAAAAATTTAATCTAACAACATCAACCCCAGCAATTACCATTTCTTTTAAAATGTTAATATCAGAAGAAGATGGACCTATTGTAGCTATTATTTTTGTTTTATTATAAAGAATATTTTTCATATATAAAGCATGTATTTTTCTTTCAATTTATTTACATCAACAAAATTAGCAAATTGAATACGATTATCTCTTTTTAATTCATTAATTATATTAAAAGACTCAAATTCAAAAAAATTGACAGAAAACTGAAGCAAATAATCAAATTTTGATAATTTAGAAATAAAATGTGACTTTACATTTTCTTTATTATTAAGCCTATTTGTTAATAATCGTATATACTTCTTTTTATCTTTATAATTTAGACACGAAACACTTATTAATTGATTATTTACCAATTTAATTAAAATATTATCACTTTTTTTTAAATTAATATTTAATAAAGTATTTAATATCCAAGCTATTTTATATTCTTTTGAATTAGATACAATACCGACAACTTTAAAATCATCTAAATGAAATTTAATTTTTGATTTCTTAATATTCAATATTATTATATTTATAATTAAAGTATATACTAAGTTATATAGTTTGAGAATTGAAAAAAAAATTTATTTTTGCAGAGTAATAAAAATAAACTTCTATGGAACATATTGAAAATAAAGTAAAAGAAATTATAATTGACAAATTGGGAATTGAAGAATCAGAGATTACTGATTCCGCTAGTTTTACAAATGATTTAGGTGCTGATTCGTTAGACACCGTTGAATTAATTATGGAATTTGAAAAAGAATTCAATATTTCTATTCCTGATGAAGACGCAGAAAAAATTGGTACCGTAGGCCAAGCAATCTCATATTTAAAAGAACACGTTAGTTAAACGGAAATAAAATAACCATTCATCTAATAAGATGAGTAAAAAAAGAGTAGTAATAACGGGAATGGGAGCAATAACTCCCATTGGTAATAATCTTAAAGAATATAATCAATCATTATTTAATGGGATAGGTGGTTGTAAACCTATTACAAGATTTGACGCTTCAAAATTTAAAACAAGATTTGCGTGTGAACTTAAAAACTATGATCCTTTAAACTATTTTGATAAAAAAGAATCTAGGAAAATGGATGCTTTTGCACAATATGGATTGATTGTTGCTGAAGAAGCTCTTCAAGATTCCGGAATAGATTTAAACGAAATAGATAAAAATAAATTTGGAGTTATTTGGGGATCTGGTGTAGGTGGAATTGAAACATTCCAAAATGAACTCATAAATTTTAGTGAAAATAATAAAAATCCTAGATTTAATCCTTTTTTTATACCCAAACTAATTCCTGACATATGCCCAGGTCTTATTGCAATAAAATATGGTCTAAAAGGGCCTAATTTTGCCACAGTTTCAGCATGCGCATCTGCATCAAATGCAATTATAGATTCTTTTAATTATATCAAATCAGGCACTTCAGACATAATAATTACTGGAGGATCTGAAGCAGCTGTTAATGAAACTGGTGTTGGAGGTTTTAATGCATTAAAAGCTCTTTCTGAAAGAAATAATTCTCCAGCAACGGCATCAAGACCATTTGATAAAGAAAGAGATGGATTTGTTCTTGGTGAAGGTGGTGGTGGTCTGATATTAGAAAATTATGATCATGCAATTAAACGAAATGCTAAAATTTATGCTGAAATAATTGGTTTTGGAATGTCTTGTGATGCTCACCACATAACAGCACCACATCCAGAAGGTGAAGGAGCTAGATTAGTTATGAATAATGCCATAAATAATGCAAACATTAGAAAAGAAGAAATCGATTATATAAATGTACACGGAACATCAACTCCTCTAGGAGATAAAAGTGAAATATGTGCTATAGAAAATGTTTTTAATGACCATGCATATAATATAAATATAAGTTCAACTAAATCTATGACAGGACACCTGTTAGGAGCTGCTGGAGCAATAGAATCTATTGCATCAATTATTTCAATAAATGAAGGGTTTATTCCACCTACTATAAATCATTTTAATAAAGATGAAGAATTTAATCCTAGATTGAATCTTACTCTTAACAAAACCCAAAAAAAAGATGTTAATATTGCTATTAGTAATACATTTGGATTTGGAGGGCACAACACCTCAATAATTTTTAAAAAAATAAATTTATAGTGAACATTTTTTTTAAAAATAAAAAAGATTTAAAATTAATTAATGCAGTAAAATTTATTTTAGGTTATAAACCAAAAAAAATTCAATTATATAAACTTGCCTTATTGCATAAATCTAATAATTCTGAAGAATCAAATGAAAGATTAGAGTATCTAGGAGATGCTGTATTAGGGTTAATTGTTGCAAATTATTTATTTAAATTATATCCTTATAAAGACGAAGGGTTTCTTACGAAAATAAGATCAAAAATTGTAAGTAGGGATTCACTAAATAATCTTGGAAGAAAAATTGGAATCAAAGAACTTATAAATCTTCAAAAAGCAAAAACAAAATCTTATGAATCAGTATATGGTGATGCTGTTGAAGCTTTAATTGGTGCATGTTATTTAGAAAATGGATTTAATTATTGTTCAAAAAAAGTTATTAATAATATATTAGTTCCTTATTATGATTTAGATTCCTTAACAAGTCAAACTCATAATTTTAAAAGTAAAATTTTAGAATGGGCACAAAAAGAAAAAATGAAAATTAGTTTTATTATTGAAAAAAAAACAACATCAAATAAGTTTTCACAATTTAAATCCATTTTATACCTTAATAGTAAAAAACTTTCTGAAGGTTATGGAAAAAGTAAAAAAAATGCAGAAAAAGATGCTTCTAGAAATGCTTGCGATAAACTTGAGTTAGTGTAATTTTGTCTAAGAAAAACATAACTCTATACAAACTTTGAATATAAAAATTGCTAGCTCTAATTTAAATCAAATACCCTTAGACTGGGACAGAAATTATTCTAATATTAAAACAAGTATTTTAGAATCAATAAAAAATAATGTTAAAGTTCTATGTTTACCTGAATTAGCAATCACCGGATATGGATGTCAGGATTTATTTTTCACTAAATGGGTAATTGAAAAAGCAAAATTAGAATTAATTAAAATTCAAAAATTATGCAATCAAATTACAGTTATTGTAGGACTTCCTCTTGACTATAAAAACAAAACATACAATACTTGCTGTATAATAAATAATAAAGAAATTAAAGGTTTTTTTGTAAAAAGTAATCTTCCAAACGACGGAATCCATTATGAAAAAAGATGGTTTGAACCTTGGAATTTAGGAGAAAAAAAAGAAATATTTTTTAATGGAAAAAAAGTACCAATAGGTACAATTCAATATGAATATAATAAAGATTTAACAATTGGTTTTGAAATATGTAGAGATTCTTGGGATAAAGAAAGACCTCTAAAATATATCGATACAAATAAAAAACATCTATTAATATTACATTCTAATGCAAGTCACTATGCATTTCATAAGTTTAACTTTAGAAAAAATCAAGTAATAGATAGCTCAAAAAAATATGATTGTACATATATCTCTTGCAACCTTTTAGGAAATGAATCTGGAAAATCAATTTTTGAAGGCGATACTATTCTTGCTCAAAAAGGAAAACTTCTTCATATAAGCAAAAGATTTTCATTTAAAAATGTTATTAGTAATATCTATGATATAGATTTAGAAAAGACATCAACAAAATATATTGATTCAAAAACAAATATTTTTGAAGAATTTATTAATGCAGCATCTCTTGCTCTATTTGATTATAATATTAAAAGTAAATGTCATGGTTTTACAGTCTCTTTAAGTGGCGGAGCAGATTCATCATGTACAGTAATGTTAGTTTATGAGATGATTAGGAGAGCAATACTTGAACTTGGTGAAAAAGAAGTTATTAATAAACTAAACTTAAAAAATCTTCAAGAAAATGATTATTCGATAAATACAATAATGAAAAATATACTTATTACTGTATATCAAAAATCAAAAAATTCATCCTTAGATACTGAATTATCAGCTAAAAAACTAGCTCGATTCATATCATCTACTCATTTTAAATGGTCAATAAATGAAGAAATTGATAGTATAATAAGTAAAATTTCAAAAAAAACTAAACAAACTTATAATTGGGAAAAAGATAACATTGCAATGCAAAACATTCAAGCAAGAGTTAGATCTCCTTTTATATGGTTTATTGCTAATACCAATAATATGTTATTACTATCAACCTCAAATAGAAGTGAAAATGCTGTTGGATATTCAACTATGGACGGAGATACAAGTGGATCAATATCTCCTATTGCAGGAATTGATAAAGTATTTATTAAAAAATTACTTATTTACCTAAAAGAAAAATATAATTACAACTGTTTAAATAATGTGTTAAATCTTGAACCAAGTGCCGAGTTAAAACCAAAAAAATTTAATCAAAAAGATGAAGATGATCTTATGCCATATTCTATTTTATCAAGAATTGAAAGAGAAGCAATCAAAGAAAGGTTGAGTCCAAAAAATATTTATGATAAAATTAAAAAAGAAAAAATATGTACTAATAATGAACTAAAAAAGTATATAAAAAAATTTTTTAACCTTCTAGGTAAAAATCAATGGAAAAGAGAAAGAACTGCACCTAGCTTTCATTTTGATGATTATAGCCTAGATCCATCAACATGGTACAAATTTCCAATATTATCCAGTAATTTTAAACAAGAAACAGAAGAATTATAAACTACTTTACTGGATCTTTACCACTTCCTCCCCATGGATGACATCTTAATATTCTTTTTAGACCTAAAAAGGTTCCATAAAAAAAACCATACTTTAAAATTGCTTGTTTAGAATACTCTGAACATGTAGGTTCAAACCTACAAGATCGTGGAAAAATTGGTGAAATTAAATACTGATAAAATAAAATAGGTACTATAAATAATTTCCTAATATTCATTGATTAAATAATATATTTGCACTTTATAAAAATAATGAAAAATATTATAATTCTATCTTCACTACTTCTCATCATATTTATTAATTTTAATAAGCTTTTAGCAAAATCCGATACAATTTCAATTAATAATTTAAAATTAAATC
>JAYZHG010000139.1:0-23782 GCA_036166735.1 Bacteroidota bacterium
GTTAACTTATGAGGATATGATTAAAGAATACAGATATAACCACAGAATTTATCATAAAAAAGATATGGAGAAAATGGATAGAATAATAGAATTAATGGAAGAAATAGATAAAAAAATAAAAATCCCACTAACGTCACATTAAATAAGAAAAGTGTTCTTGCAAAATCAGTAACTGTTGAGTAAATAATTACTTAAATATAACTTTAGCTTTGGCATCTTCCTTATAATAGATTTCATGACCTTTTACCCATTCTCCATTTTGAAAATATTGAGTTTCTGACTTAAAATCTCCATTTGATAATAATTGATAGATTCCTTTGGTTTCTGTGATACCATCTTTATTCCCTGTAACTTTTTCATGAAAAATTATTTTATCATTTTCAATCAAAATTGTAGATTTTGTATAAAATCCTACAGTAGTAAAATACCATGATACTAGACTATTTAATTCTAAGTCCCACATAATAATAGACTCTCCACCCCACATTCCATCATTTACAGAATGAGTAACTTGAATCCCATTGTCGTTTAATATTCTCCAGTATTGTACATCAAAAAGTGGGTTTTCTGGAGTTGAATTACTAAACTCTCCTTTAAATGTCTTCCCAATAAAATTTTCAAATGGTTTTAATTTTTCTGACAAGTGATTATTGTCATTATTCTGTCCAAAACTAATCAGTGGAATAAAGAATAACAGGAGAAAAAATAATCTATTCATAAAAATATTATATGCATTTTTTACTATCTATATAATTCTATTTCAATCTTTTAACTTGATCTGCAATTTCCTGATAATTTGTAAGCGTCTCTCTATATTGCATTGGATTTTCACGCAAAGATTTAGCAGTAAAGAGGATATAAGCTTTGATGTTATCTACATCATTTTTGGTAAGTTTATTTTTAAAATTTGGCATACCCTGAGAAGCTAGTTTACCTCCTAAGATAATTTCATCATAGTTTTCATAGATTCTATCCTGTGACATAGTTAAATCTGGAATAGATCCACTACCACTGCCTGTTCCAAAGTGACAGCCACTACAATTTTTTTGAAATAAGTTATAACCTTTACCTATCGTAATAGGAGTATCCTCAGTTTCTAGTAATGTGTATTGTTTTTTTAGAGATGGAAATTTTTTTGGAGGAGAAGCATTGCCATTTAACTTAAAAGTATAGATTGTACCAGGGTGAATTCTATCAACAACTTTTGCACCTTGTCCTTGAGCACCGCCCCATCCTACAGCAATAGTTATATATTGCTCTCCATCTACTAAGTATGTTATTGGAGGTGCATTTACTCCAGAGCGAACATCAAATCTCCAAAGTTCTTTACCATACTCTGCATCTCTGGCAATGAAATTACCTTCCGCATCTCCCTGAAATAGAAGGTTAGTTGCAGTTGATAACAAACCACCATTGTAATGAAATACTTGGTCGATTCCCCAAACTTCTTTTTGCCGAACCGGATCCCATGCTATTAACCTACCTTTAGATGTTCCAGGTTTTGGTGCATCTGGATGTTGATCATATACAGTTGGTAGGTAGAGCTTCGAAGGAATGCTTGTATTATATCCCATTCCACTTGACGGTCTATCAGGTGAAACAAATACTTTCTCTGGGTCATAGTAATATTTTCCTGAACGTTTTAAACTAGGAATGTATACATAGCCAGTATTGTGACTATATGACATAGGATGCCAATTATGTCCTCCGTGGGAACTAGGTGTAATCCAATGGACCTTTTTATCATCATAACGAGCACCCTCAACTTCAATAGGGCGGCCATTATTATCGATTCCTTTAGCCCAGTTCATATAAGTATAAGCTTGTGCAGAAACAAGTTCTCCATTTGTACGATCGATAACATAAAAGAAACCATTTTTTGGTGCTTGAATCAGAACTTTCTTTGTTGTTTTATCAATTGATAGATCTGTTAAAATAATAGGTTGTGTTGCTGTATAATCCCATGTATCTCCTGGGGTTGTTTGGTAGTGCCATAAGTATGAACCATCATCAGGATTCAATGCAACGATACTAGATAAGTATAGGTTGTCACCACCCTCTGGGCTTCTTATTTTTCTATCCCAGTGAGTTCCATTTCCAACTCCAATATATAGTTGATCTAATTCTTGATCATAGACAATTGCATCCCATACCGTTCCACCACCACCTTGTTTCCACCACTCTCCAGTCCAAGTATTAGCTGCAGTTTCAAGATCAGGATGTTCATAAGGATTATTAGGATTTCCAGGAACGGTATAAAATCTCCATGCTTTTTCCCCAGTTTCTGCATTATATGCTGTTACATAACCTCTAGCTTTAAATTCTGCACCTCCATTACCTATAATAACATTCCCCTTAACGATTCTTGGTGCTCCAGTTATGGAGTATCTATAACCATCTTTATCTGAAACGGTCATTACACTCCATTTGAGTGTTCCATTTACAGCATCTAGAGATATAAGACGACCATCCAAAGTACCTAATATTATAGCACCTTTGTAAAGAGCTACTCCTCTGTTTACTACTCCACAGCATAGATTTAGTGCTTTTTCATATGGTACTTCTGGATCATACTTCCAAATGATTGATCCTTTTCTAGCATCAACTGCATATACCGTACTCCACGGACCTGTGAAAAACATAATACCGTCAACAACTATTGGAGTTGCTTGGATACCTCGTTTTGTACCAAGTTGGATAGCCCAATGTAGACTCAACTTGTCAATGTTTTTTTTATTTATTTCTTTCAACTCACTATATCTATCTTCATTATAGTTAAGTCCGTAAGTAATCCAGTCTTTATGATCCTTATCAGCTTCTAATAAAGCATTATCATCAATTTTAATGGTCACATTTCTAATATGTTCTTTGGATCCTTTCTTATAAGTTTCACCCGATTTGCATTGATATAACCCGAGCAATAATAAGCTAAAAATTACTAGTTGGAAGAGATAATTTTTCATTAAATTTCAACAAAACTATTTATCATTATTTAGTAAATATAATAGTAATAATTGTAGATTGAATATATGAAGAGACTGTTAAAACCCTTTTTTATTTTGAGTTTTAATAAATTATGTAAAATAATTTTAGGTTTAATTATCTGTTTAAGTTGTAATCAAACTTTAATTTATGATCTTATTATTAAAGAAGGGGAAGTTTATGATGGAACAGGTTCAGAAGGTGTTATAATCGACATAGCAATCAAAGATGATTTCATAGTAAAGATTGGATATTTAGATAATGCAAAAGCTAAGCGTGTTATCAATGCTAAGGGCTTAGTTGTTGCTCCTGGATTTATAGATGTTCATACACATCTAGAACCTCTTATGAGATTATCAAACTGTGAAAGTCATATAAGACAAGGTGTAACAACAAGTATTGGAGGTCCTGATGGATCCAGTCCATGGCCTTTTGGAAAATATTTAGACTCATTAAAAAAAATTGGTGTGGGCATGAATGTAGGTTATTTAATCGGACATAATACAGTAAGAAAAAATATTATGGGATTAGAAAATAGAACTCCCTCCTCTGAGGAATTAGATAAAATGAAACAACAAATTATCATGGGGATGGATGAAGGTGCATTTGGAATATCAACAGGTTTAAAATATTTACCAGGAAATTTTTCACAAATAGATGAAGTGATATCATTATCTAAAGAAGCTTCAAAAAAGGATGGAATTTATACTTCTCATTTACGAGATGAAGGTTTAAATGTAATTTCTGCAGTTCAAGAAGCTATTAATATTTCAAAAGAAGCAAATATCCCTGTGGTTTTAACACATCATAAACTGATTGGTAAACCTATGTGGGGGAAAAGTAATAAAACCCTTGATTTGGTAGATTCTGCTAGAATGGTAGGTTTAAATATAGCTATAGATCAATACCCTTATGATGCAAGTTATACAGGAATCTCAGTTTTAATACCGACCTGGGCAAGAGCTGGTGGTCAAAAAGAATTTATTAAGCGTATTTCAAACCCCAAACTTAAAGACAGTATAAGATCGGGAATAATTTTTAATCTTTTAAATGATAGAGGAGGTAGTGATTTAGATAGAGTACAATTTGCAAAAGTAGAATGGATGAAAGAACTTGAAGGAAAAACTTTAAAGTATTGGTGTGAGATAAAAGGATTAGATCCTAATTTAGAAAATGGTGCAGAGCTTGTGATTGAAGCACAATTAAATGGTGGAGCATCTTGTGTTTTTCATGCTATGGATGAGAATGATGTTAAAAATATCATGCAACATCCACAAACCATGATTGCTTCTGATGGGAGACTTGTTCAACCTGGTGATGGCCATCCTCATCCTAGATGGTATGGTACTTTCCCAAGAGTTCTGGGATACTATGTGAGAGAAAAAAAGATACTTTCTTTATCAAATGCAATTTATAAAATGACATTTTTACCAGCTCAGACATTTGGATTAAGAGATCGTGGGATAATTAAAGAAGGCATGAAAGCAGATATTACTATTTTTAATCAGAATACCATTATTGATAAATCTACTTTTGATTTTCCACATCAATATCCAGAAGGTATTTATTATGTTATTGTTAATGGACAGTTGGCAATTGATAATGAAGAATTTAAAAATATTAAGGCTGGAAATATTTTAAGAAAAAATACCGTTTTGGAATAAAAATTTTAGAAAGGATTCACAATATAAAAAAAAGACTCAATTATAAAGTAAATCCTCAGTCTGTGGAGCCAGAGGGAGTCGAACCCTCGACCTCTTGACTGCCAGTCAAGCACTCTAGCCAACTGAGCTATGGCCCCATTAATAGTTAATCCATTAGTAAAAAAAAGAAAATTTTAATTCTGTTCGTCATTTTCCCAACCCGTATCTTTCAATGCAGGATCATTTTCTTTTTTAAGAAAATCCACTTTAGACATTGATTCAGACTCCCAATTCAAAATAGCATCATTTGGAACAACTTTAATTGGTTCTTTCCATGCACTAGAAGATTCATTATAAGCCAAATTTGATTGAGAACAGTAACATGAAATAATGGACCATCTTGGATTTTCTGATAAATTAGCAGCTGATCGATGAAGAATATTGCTATGAAATATTAAAGCGTCCCCTGCATTTAACTCAGAATAAACTATTTCCATTGTTTTCAATGCATTGTCTACCATTTCCATATCTGCACCTACTTGTTCACCTTTAAAACCATGATTTAATCTGCCTAATTTGTGAGACCCTTTTATAAATTGAATGCACCCATTTTCTTTATTTGCTGGAGATAAAGCTACCATAATACTAATTAACTGGTTTGGAAACATAAACTGGTTTTTATACCAATACCCATAATCTTGGTGCCATTCCCATGCCCCTCCTACTCTTGGTTTTTTTTGCAATAATTTCGAATGAAAATGACATACTGGAGAATCACTTTCTAACAATTGAGAAATCGAATTAACTACTTTTTCACTCCTGGCTAAATATCCAAAAATGTTATCCCCAGGAGTAAACCAAAGAGATAATTTTGTTTTTTTCCCAGATTCATCATTTAGATCTAGTACATTATCACTAATAGAAGAATCTTTAGATGCATAATCTAATAAATTATCAATTTCTTCTTTACTACAAAATTCTTTTAGTATAAGGTATCCATCCTTATCGTATAGACTCATTTGATCTGAAGACAAATATTTTTTCATAATTACTATTACAAACTAACATACATTTTTAAAAGTTCAAAATGCTAATATTTTTTTTTGTACATTTAATTCCATTTTCACTAAACAATATAAAAAATGAAAAAGTATATTATCCTATTATCATTAACATTCTGTTGCTTTACTCTATTTGCACAAGAAGATTCATTACAACAAAAAGTTGACACCACCAAGTATGAAAAAAAGAAAAAAGGACTCCCACTAAAACCTGGAAGAACTATAAATATAGATACCGATGAAGGATCATGGATGTCATTAGACGTTAGTCCTGATGGAAAGACAATTGCTTTTGATCTTCTAGGTGATATTTATATGATGCCTATAACCGGAGGTAAAGCTGAAAGATTTACATTTGGAATGGCATTTGATTCACATCCAAAATTTTCTCCTGACGGAAAAGATCTTTTATTCATTTCGGATAGAACAGGTGGATATAATGTATGGATAAAAAATATTGAATCCGGAGACTCAACACAAGTAACTAAAGGTGATAATAATAATATGCAATCTGCTGAATGGACGCATGATGGAAAATATATCGTTGTTGTTAAGGGTAAAAGAAATTTAAAACTTCATCTACACCACAGAGATGGAGGAAGTGGGACGGAATTAATAAAGGAGCCAAAATCACTAAAAATTGTTGAGCCAGCTTTTGGAAAAGACGATAGATATATCTGGTATGCAAGAAGAACCAATTCTTGGCAATATAATGCTAGATTTCCTCAATATCAATTATCAACATATGACAGAGAAACTGGTGAAATAGAAATGCAATCATCAAAGTATGGATCGGGTTTTTCTCCAACACTTTCTTCAAATGGAAAATGGTTAGTCTATGGTACTAGATACAATGATCAAACAGGTTTAATTCTCAGAGACTTACAAGATGGTAAAGAAAAATGGCTTGCCTACCCAGTACAAAGAGACGATCAGGAATCTCCCGCGTCTCTCGGAGTTTTGCCAGCAATGTCTTTCACTCCTGACAATAAAAACTTAATTGCTTCGTATGGAGGAAAATTTTATAGCATCCCCATATCCGGTGAAGATGCTATTAACATTCCTTTTAAAGTAAAAGAAGATTATGAGCTTGGTCCTATTTTAAAATTTAATTATCCAATAGAGGATTCTAAAAGTATAAAATCAAGTCAAATAAGAGATGCCAAAGTATCTCCTGATGGCTCTAAAGTTGCTTTCACTGCGTTCAACAGACTCTATCTAATGAATTTGAGTGATAGTGTTCCTAAGAGGTTAACTAAATTTAATATGACAGAAGCAAGCCCTGCTTGGAATAAAGATGGATCATTCATAGCTTTTGTTACTTGGGATGATAAAAATGGAGGTAATATTTACAAGGTCAATACAGTTGGAAAATCTAAACCAATAAAACTGACCTATAAATCAGCATTATATACCGAACCAGTATGGAATAATCAATCTAATAAAATTGTATTTCTAAGAGGCACATCACAAAATTTTTCTGAAGGTACTGGTCCATATTCATTTAAATCGCAAAATGAGATATGTTGGATATCTTCTAGTGGAGGAAATGTAAATGTAATTGAAAAATCTAAAGGAAGAACTTATCCTCATTTTATAAATGATAGTGATAGAATACATTTATATAGTTATTCAAAAGGATTAGTATCTATAAGATGGGATGGTACCGATGAGAAAGAAATCATAAAAGTAACAGGAATCACAACTTACAATGCTGAAAACCCATCAACTGCTGATTTTATAATTATGGCACCTAAAGGAGATCAAGCATTAGCTCAAATAAATAATGAAATTTATACATTCACAGTTCCTTTTTATGGAGGTAAGAGCATAACTATAGAGCTTTCTGATGTGGATGAAGCTGCATTCCCATCTAAAAAACTTACCCAAATCGGAGGGGAATTTCCTAGTTGGAGTAATGATGCTAAAAAAATATATTGGTCATTAGGAAATGCTTTTTTTAGTTATAATATAGCTGAAGCAGACAAATTTTATAAAGAGAAAGAAGATGAAGAAGAAAAAAAAGATGAAAAAGAAAAAGAAGATGAAGAAAAAGAAGATGAAGAAGAAAAAGAAGATGAAGATTTTAAAGCTGATGAGATAAGAATTTCTGTGTATAGAAATAAAAATAATGTCGAAGGAAGTGTTCTTCTTCAAAATGCAAGAGTAATCACAATGAATGGTTACGAATCGTTTGAAAATGGAGATATTTTAGTTGTAAATAATAGAATAGAAAAGGTTGGCCCTACTGGATCAATAAATATTGACAAAAAAGTTAAGGTTATTAATATGTCTGGTAAAACAATTGTTCCAGGTTTTATTGATACCCATGCTCACATGTGGCCTTCATGGGGAATACATAAAAATCAAATATGGCTTTATGCAGCTAATTTGGCTTATGGAGTTACTACGACAAGAGATCCTCAAACTGCCACAACAGATGTACTAACTTATTCTGATATGGTTGATGCTGGTATGATATATGGTCCAAGAGTTTATTCTACGGGACCAGGAGTAGGCTACTGGGCATATAACATAAAAAGTTTAAAGCAGGCAAGAAAAATTTTAAAACAGTACTCCGAATATTATGATACAAAAACAATCAAAATGTATTTAACTGGAAATAGAAAACACAGGCAATGGATAATTCAAGCTGCAAAAGAACAGGAGTTAATGCCAACAACTGAAGGAGCTTTGGATATGAAACTTGATATAACACAAATTATTGATGGTTATCCTGGTCATGAACATAGTTTTCCAATTTATCCATTATACAAGGATTTTGTAAAATTAGTAGCTGAATCAAAAACTGCATATACACCAACTTTACTTGTAGCATATGGTGGACCTTGGGCTGAAAATTATTTTTATGCAACAGAAAATGTGAATGGAGATGAAAAATTGAACTTTTATACTCCAAAATCTGAATTAGATGCACTTTCAAGAAGAAGAAATGCTGGGTGGTTTATGAAAGAAGAACATGTTTTTGAGGATCATGGTGTTTTTGTAAAAGATCTAGTAGAAGCAGGAGGTATTGCAGGTGTTGGATCTCATGGTCAATTACAAGGACTTGGATATCATTGGGAACTTTGGAGCATGCAATCTGGAGGAATGAGTGAACATGATGCATTGAAAGTAGCAACTATTATTGGAGCTGAAGCAATTGGATTAGAAAATGATTTAGGAAGTATTGAAAAAGGAAAAATTGCTGATTTAGTTATACTAGAAAAAAATCCTCTAGATAATATAAGAAATACAAATACAGTAGAAATGGTAATGATAGATGGTAGATTACACAATGCATCTAATTTAGATGAAATTTATCCCGAAGAAAAAAAGGCTCCTTATTTTGAATGGCATCAAGCAAAACCTAATAAGGTTCCTGGAATTATTTTAAAATAATAAATTGCATTATAAAATTCTTTTAATTTTTTTTATTCTCTTAAGGTAATAGTCTTTAAAAAGCTGAGTTTCTATTACACCTTTAGAAGATGACGCATGGATGAAATTTTTATTATTAATTGACTTTACTTTTGAAATAACTCCAACATGAGTCACTTTTCTTCTACTTTTGCCAAAAGCAAAAAATACTAAATCTCCTTTTAAGGATTTATTTAATGAAATTTTTTTTCCAAGTTCAATCTGTTCACCAGTAGTCCTGGGAATTCTTATGCCTGCAGACTCAAAAGATTTAACAAGTAATCCTGAACAATCAATTCCCTTTCTTGTATTACCACCCCACTTATATGGTGTACCTAAGTAAGATCTCGCCTCAGAAATAACATTATTTATTTTATTTTTCCTAGTTATCTTTTTAGATGATACGCAACTAGAAAATAAAAAAATTAAAGAAAAGAAAATTATAAGATATCCCTTCATAAATTCATTTTTTTAAAATTAAAAATAAATCCAAATTATTAGAATCATCTTTTTGCAAAAAATAATCATCAACACTAATAGAAGAAACTAAAGAATGATTTTGATTTTTTAACTTATTTCTATTTAATCTATTTAAAATTTCATATGGTATTTTATAGAGACCTGATGGAAGCATTTTTTCCAAATTAAAAATATCTAATTTTTTAAATTTTTGAACTGATTTTTTATTATCATCATAATAACTCATAACCTTATCATTTCCAGTAATTCCTCTCATCTCAACATTATCAAATGATTTTAAAGCAATTTTCATTAATGACTCTGAAGTATACTCTCTAATATGCCAAGGATTTCTAGTTAGTGTCATTAAAATATTTGGAGTAGTTATAAGTGCCTTCCCTCCTGGTCTTAACAACCTATAAATTTCTTTAATAAAAAGTACATCATCTTTAATATGCTCAATTACCTGAAATGAAATAATTGTATCAAAAGAATTATCAGAAAATAAAGTAACAGGAGGAAACGATGATGTATTAAACTTATGAGAAGGATATTTTTCTTTAAGCACATTTATAACAGACTCAATTTTATCTAATGCAGTAAATGATTTTGCTTTTTTTTCTATCAACCCTATACCTCTGCCCTCACCACACCCAAGTTCTAAAACGTCACCATTTATAAATTGCAAGGCTTCTACATAAGCCCTATACAATCTTTGATGCAAAGGATTATCAGATGTGATTTTATCTGAAGTTATTTCAGTGGTATAAATTGCCATTATGTAAAAATAATATTCCATTGGCTTTTAATACAATAATTCTAATAAATTGAATCATTATTTAGTGAATTAAAATCCTGACAATTATTTTGTATATTGAAATAAATTGAAAAAATGAAAATTTTACGTATCACATTATATTTCTGCATATACTTTTCCTTCTATGTTTCATTTAGTCAAAATTCCATTATTTCAGAATATTCTAAAGAATTAGATACCTACAATTTCAGTGATCCAAACCCAATTCCTATACTTTTAAAGAATACTAAAATTTATCCTTACTTCACATTTGACGGTTACCAGATAAATAGTACAAAAGAAAAATTTAAAGTAATAGAACTTGAAAATGACTATGTTAAAGTATTTGTGACACCAGAACTAGGAGGAAAAGTATGGGGTGCAATAGAAAAATCAACTGGTGAAGAATTTATTTATAGAAATGAAGTAGTCAAATTTCGTAATATTTCAATGCGTGGACCTTGGACTTCAGGAGGGATAGAATTTAATTTTGGAATTATAGGTCATCATCCTTCAACAGCAACACCTGTAGACTACATAATACAAAAAAATGATGATGGTAGTGTGAGCTGCACAGTGGGTAATATTGACTTACCTTCTCGAACGCAGTGGAGAGTTAAAATTACACTTCCAAATAACCTTTCTGCTTTTCATACCGATGCATTATGGTACAACCCTACTCCCCTTCAACAATCTTATTATAATTGGATGACAGGAGCTGCACCAGCTCGTGATGATCTTGAATTTTATACTCCAGGAAACATTTATTTGGAACATAGTGGAGAAGAAAAAAACTGGCCCTTTAATAATGATGGAAAAAATCTATCAAAATACAATCAAAATAATTTTGGACCTAGCAAATCGTATCATGTAGTAGGTGAATACAATGATTTTTTTGGAGGATATTATACTAAAGATGATTATGGATTTGGACATTGGGGAAATTACGAAGATATACCAGGACAAAAATTATGGCTTTGGTCACAGTCTAGAGCTGGCGGAATATGGGAAGATCTACTAACTGATACTGATGGACAATATATTGAATTTCAGGCAGGAAGATTATTAGTACAATTTTCCCCATCAGAAGATGAAAATCCGATAACTCAAGTAAATTTTGAACCATATGTTTCTGACCAATGGAAAGAAGTGTGGTTTCCATTAAAAGAAATTGGAGGACTTAAAGATGCTTCCCCATATGCTGCAATGAACATTGAAAAAACAAATGATTCTTTAATAATAAAAATAAATCCATTTAAACACACACACAGTGAACTCCATGTTATATCTGATAACAAATTATATTATACAGAAGAGATTAACTTAAAGCCAATGGATGTCTTCAAAACCAAATTACCTTATAAAAGCAAAAATAATTTTGAGGTTGAAATAAAAGATTTAGACTTACATTATGTGTCTGATCCTAACTTAAATATTATTGCTCGTCCTTTTACAACAGATAACAAACTAAAATCTCAAAACACTTTAGAAAAACTCTATCTAAAAGCAAGAGAAGATATTAGCTACAGACAATACATAGAAGCAGAAAATAAATTAATAGAAATTATATCAAAAGACCCATATCATATAGAGGCAAGATCTGACCTGGGAGAATTATTTTATAGAAAAGGAGAGTATATAAAAGGACTTGAAATAATTAATAAAGGATTAAGCATAGATACTTATAACCCTTCACTAAATTATATTGCAGGAATTATTTATAAAGCAACCCATGATAATATAAACGCCAAAGAAACATTTGGATGGGCTGCAAGATCCATTAAATATAGATCAAATGCATTTTCTCAAATGGGTGATATCTTCCTAAAAGAAAAAAAATATGGTAAAGCTATTGACTATGCTAATAAAGCATTAAAATTTAATAGTGAAAATATTCCAGCCATGGAAATTTTAGCTATCGCATATAGAAAAAATAATAATAGTTCAGATGCCACTACATCCTTAGAAAAAATTTATGATTTAGATCCACTCCATCATATTATACCCTACGAAAAATATTTAACTATAACTAATTATGAAAACAGAGAATTAGTAATTAATTCACACAGATCAGAACTAGCATATCAAACTTATTTAGAACTAGCAATAAGTTACTATAATAGAGGATTAATAGATGAAGCTATTAAACTTTTAGACCTTAGTCCAAATCAATCAATTAATAAGATTTGGGAAAGTTTTCTCATAAAAGATAAAGACAAATTAAAAGGTGTAATGCAATCTTCTTTAGTTGATTTTGTTTTTCCATTCAGAAGAGAAACTATTGAAGTATTAAAATGGGCAGATTCTATCATATCAGACTGGAAAATAACTTACTTTCTTGGCCTTAATTTATGGGGAAAAAATAGAATAGATGAAGCCATTGAAAAATTTATATCACTAAAAAATGTTCCTAACCATTCTACTTTTTATCTTTCCCGCGCACACCTTCTAAAAAATGTGAAACAAATAGACCCCCTAAAAGATCTTAAAAAAGCATACACATTAGATGCATCTAATTGGAGAGTTGCAAAAGCCTTAGCAAATTACTATATGTCAAAAGAGAAAAATAAGGATGCTCTTGGAATAATAAAGAAAACATACAATCAAAATAAATCCAATTACATTATAGGAATGGATTATGTTAAAACATTAATAGAATTAAAAAAATATAAAACTGCAGTATCATCTCTTAATAAATTACATATTCTACCATATGAACATGCAGGAGAAGGAAGAGATTTATATACAAACGCTTATTTTGGATCAACTATGGAAGAAATAAACAAAAAGGATTATAAGAAAGCAATTAATCTAATAAATACTTCCAAAGAATGGCCTGAGCAATTAGGAGTAGGAAAACCATATAATGTAGATGAAAGAATTCAAGATTACTTACTTTTCCATTGTTATTCTAAACTAGATAATAATAAGGCAGAAAAATATCTTAAAAAGGTAATTGATTACTCAAGGAGTAACATCAAAAATAAAAGTTTTTCACATTCGTTAGGGCTAAAAGCTATAAAAAAATTAGAAGGTATAGAAGCAAGTAAAAAATTTTCAATACAATTATTAAATAGCAATCATGGTTCATCAGAAGAAACAAAGTGGATAATAAATAATTTTTTTAATACCAAAGGTCCAATTAATCAAGAATTGAATCAAAATTTTAAAATAATAAATGAAATACTGATGCTGAATTAAGTTCTATATTTAAATAAACATTTCTCCTATTAATTCAATTAAACTCTATGAACAAAAAAAAAGACATAATATTTGGAACTAGACCGGTTATAGAAGCTCTAAATTCAAGAAAAACTATAGAAAAAATTTTTATTCAAAAAAATATCATCAAAGAAGCTATCCAAGAAATCAAATTCCTGGCATCAAAACAGAAAATTAATATATCGCTTGTACCAAAAGAAAAATTAAATAGAATAACTAGAAAAAATCATCAGGGAGTTATATGTTATATTTCTCCAATCCCCTACCAACCCCTTGATGAAATTATTCAAAGATGTTATGAAAATGGTAAAGACCCAATTGTACTAATTTTAGATAGAATTACTGACACAAGAAATTTTGGTGCTATAACACGCGTTGCAGAAGCTGCTCAAGTAGATGCAATTATTATACCTAACAAAGGAGGTGCATTAATAACAAGTGATGCCATAAAAACTTCAGCAGGAGCATTAAATTATGTGTCAATTTGTAAAGTTGAAAGTTTAAAAAATACAGTTAATCAATTAAAAGAAAGTGGGTTAAATATTGTATCGTGTAATGAAAAAGCAAAAGATAGTATTTTCAGTATTGACTATCTAACTCCTACAGCAATAATCCTAGGCTCTGAAAAAAATGGAATCTCATCATCACTTCTAGATCTTAGTGATAATAAAGTAAAAATACCTATGTATGGAAAAATTGATTCATTAAATGTTTCTACAAGTACTTCAATTATTTTGTATGAATTAATTAGACAAAGAACCAAATAGGCTTATAATATTTTTCTAAAAATATCATTCACTTGTTCATTTTCTATTAAAAAAGAATCATGACCATAAATAGATTTAATAAGATTATAATTAACATTTAACCCTTTTTTATGTAACTCTTTATATGTTTTGTATCCAAATTCTGAAGGAAACAAAATATCGCTATCTACATCCAAAATTTCTATTTTAGATGAAATTTTTTCCAAAGATTTAATGCTATTATTTCCATCACTTGTATCTACTGTTTTTAATATTTGATTCATAAGAAGATAAGAGTCCACTGTAAACTTATTTTTTAAAAGATTACCATGATAAATCAACCAATCTTCAACTTCAAATAAATGTTTTTTAATACTTTTTCTTCTATTATATCTAAATTCAAATGAAAGAGGTGTTCTATAAGATATCATCGCATGCATTCTAGCATCAAATATTGGATTATTAGAATTTAACAATATATTCTCCTGCAATTTGCAATTTGCAATCAACCAATCTGAAGCCCTCCAATCAGCGGCTATAGGTACTATTATTTTAAATAAATTTGGTTTAAGACGAGCCATCTCCCACACAATTTCACCACCTACAGATCCTCCAACTAAAGCATGTACATCAGTTATTCTCATTTCAGAGAGAACGTGCAAAAATAATTTTGCAATGTCTTTAGTTATAAAATCTCTATAATTTTTTATATATATTCCATCGTATCCATTTCCAGGAATATTAAATGCTAAAACAGTAAATTTTTTTAAGTCTATCCCTAAATTATTACCAACTACTTTATTCCACCATCCGTCTTTACCAGCAACATTTGAATTTCCCGTAAGTGCGTGGACAATAATTATAAGAGGAGCATCTCCTATTTTTCTACCAAATAATTCATAAGACAAAAAAATTTTATGAGAAGCATTAGATTCAGTCAAATAATTTTCAATAACTATTTTCTTAAGCATCTATAAATCTAAAATTATTTTATTTTGATTTTAAACCTGTTAAATCAGAACTACTTCTTATTTTATCGCCCATCCCATCAAGTAATTCTATTCCATACTTTCTACAGACAACAGCCTCAGGGCATTCTGTTTTATTTCTATCTCCACCATTTGTAAAAATATCAGGTTTAATTTTCTCTAAACTTTTACAAACCGTACCATCTTCATCAACAGATAAAAATACCTCATCAACCCACTTAATTGCTTTTATGATTTTAATCCTATCCATTTCATCCATAAAAGGTTTTCCTTTTTTTAAAACACACTGTTTATTATTATTAACTATGACAATAAGATAATCACCAAGTTTTTTAGACATTTCAATATATTCTAAATGACCTACATGAATCGGATCAAAATAACCACTTATAGCAACTTTTTTCATTTCTTTAATTTTAATAACAATATATACTATTTAAGTAATATTTTTGAATTATGAATATACTTTTATTAGGTTCTGGAGGACGTGAACATGCGTTTGCATGGAAAATCTCAAAAAGTAAATTATGTACAAAACTATTTGTAGCTCCAGGAAATGCTGGCACACAAAACATTGCTGAAAATATAAATTTAAATATTAATGATTTTAACGAAATTAAAGATTTCGTTATAAAAAATAACATAGAGTTAGTAGTAGTTGGCCCTGAAGAACCTCTTGTTAGAGGGATAGTTGATTTTTTTAATAATGATTCCGAATTAACAAATGTTAAAATTTTTGGTCCAAGTAAAAAAGGGTCTCAATTAGAAGGAAGCAAAGATTTTGCTAAAGAGTTTATGTTTAGAAATAATATTCCCTGTGGTAAGTCAAAAACCTTTAATAAAGAAACTATAGATGAAGCATTCAAATTTTTAGAAACTATGAAAGCTCCATATGTTTTAAAAGCTGATGGTTTAGCTGCTGGAAAAGGTGTCATAATTTCTAATAATATTGAAGAAGCTAAAAAAAATCTAAGTAATATGCTTTTGAATGAGCAATTTGGTGAAGCAAGTAAAAATGTTTTAATAGAAGAATTTTTAGATGGTATTGAAGTTTCTGTGTTTGTAATTTCTGATGGAAAAAACTACATAATTCTACCAGAAGCAAAAGACTATAAAAGAATTGGAGAAAATGATACAGGCTTAAATACTGGAGGAATGGGAGCAGTATCTCCTGTAAACTTTGCTACTAAACAATTCTTACAATTAGTAGAAGAGTCAATAATAAAACCTACTGTGGATGGATTAAATAATGAAAATATAAATTTCAAAGGTTTTATTTTTGTAGGACTAATGAATGTACAAGGAAAACCCTATGTAATAGAATATAATGTTAGAATGGGAGATCCTGAAACTCAAGTTGTAATTCCTAGAATAAAAAATGATTTTGTTGATATTATTGTAAAATGTGTTAACAATAGAATTAAAGAAATAGAATTAGAAATTGAAAAAAGGTTTGCAACAACAGTTATACTAGCATCTAATGGATATCCCGAAAAATATTTTAAAGGAGATATAATATCAAATCTTAAAGAAAAAAATGAGAGTATAATTTTTCATGCTGGCACAAAATTACATGATAACAAAGTGGTAACTAATGGAGGAAGAGTTATCGCTTGTACTGGATTGGGAAATGATTTAAACTCTGCACTAAATAATTCCTATGATTTAGCAAAATCTATATCATGGAAGAATAAATATTATAGAAAAGACATAGGAAAAGATTTATTAAATAAATAATTAAATGAGAGTATTTTTAATTCTGTTAATTCCTTTTTTATCCTTATTATCATCATGTACAAAAAATACCATTTATTCTAATTATTACATTTTTAATGAAAATAAATGGTACGCAGATTCAACAATTGTTTTTAAATTTAACAGTCTAGAAAATAAAAAATTAAATATTAACCTAAGTATTAATTATACAGTAGACTATCCATTTCAAAATTTTTATTCATCATATTCACTACTCGATTCAAATAAAAAAATCATAACTTCCAAAATGATAGAATTTGATTTATTTGATAAAAAATTTGGCATACCAAAAGGTTCTGGGCTATTAAAACAATATACCATAGACTCATTAATTTTTCAAATAGATTCTTTAAGTAAACAATCAGAATATACTTTTCTAATAAAACAATCTATGAGAAAAGAAACATTAAATGGAATAAATTCTATAGGATTAATTATTACAAATGATTAATCATCTGTAAAAGAAGACTCAGCATCATTAAATAATAATGCAATAGAAAATCTCATAGTTTCTGCAAGTGGATGATTTTGATCTATGGTTGAAATATAAGAAAAATCTAATCCCAAATTATTATATTTTAGTCCCGCACCAAATGTTAAAAATTTTCTTCCTCCTTTATCATTATTTTCAAAAAAATATCCTCCTCTAAGAGCAAACATTTCTCTGTACCAATACTCAAGACCCGATGAAATAGTAAATTCTTTAAGTTCTTCTGAAAAACCATTAGGAGCATCTGAAAATGATGAAAACATACCACTCAAAACTGATCTATTTGGATTTTTTCCTTTTAAAATTTTTGGTTTATTTGTTAATGGATCCATAACATAGTTTCCTAAATTATCTTTTTCATATATAGGAGGTGTAGGAACTAATAATTTATTAAAATCTAGAGCTATAGTTATTGAATTATACTGATCAATATATGTCTTTAAAGCAGAGCCAAATCTTAGATTAATAGGAATAAAATCTAAATTTTTTGAACTTCCATATGTTATTTTACCACCAATATTTGAGAAATGAGATCCAAATGATAGTTCACTAGTTCTATTTAATAATGTTATCTCCTTATTGTAGTATAAGCCTAAATCTACTGAAAAACTACTTCCAGATTTAGAATCAGAATAATTTGATATACTACCCGATAAATTTGACCATATATATCTAGTTGTTCCACCTAAAGATAAATTATTTGTCAACTTTCTAGAATAAGTAAAAGCTGTACTTAATTCTTTAGGATTTTCAATACCTAATGACATACCTTGATTATCAGTCAATTGTATTTCTCCTAAATCAAAATATTTCATATCTAAACTAATTGCTTGAATCTTATCAATTTTATAAAAACCAGATAAATAAGATATAGCCATATCATCTACAATTTTTCCTAACCAAGGGACATAAGAGAGACTAAATCCATATTTTTTTTCTATAAAAGCAAGCTTTGCATTATTCCAATGTACAGAATTAGCATCAGCAGAAGTTGCAACGCCAGTTTCTCCCATTGCAGAACCTCGCGAATCTGGAGAAATCAATAAAAAAGGAACGGCAGTAATAATTGGTCTTCTTGAACTATCCTGACCAATAAATGTTGTTTGTGGAAACAAATTCTGAGATACGATAATAAAAATAAGAGTTAATAAATATTTCATGAATTAATATGTTTTTATCATTTTATTAAATGTTGTAATATATGAATTATCATATAAATTTTTAACATGCAATTTATATATATAAATTCCCTGAGGCAAAATATTATTATTCATATCATTTCCATTCCAAATAATTCCATCTACATGAGAATTTGAATATTCTAATATTTCTTCATAATGATATAATTTAGTACCTCTCAAATCAAATACTTCTAAATGAATAAATAAAGGTTGTTCTCTACTATCATGATCAAAACTAAATGTAGTTTCATAGGAAAAAGGATTAGGATAATTCATTAAATTATAAAGATTAAACAAATTATTATTATCAATAACAAATACAACTGACTTAGATGACAAATTATTGTGTGTATCACTAACTTTAATTTCAATTTTATGCTTTCCAAACTCAAGTCCATTCAAAGGATATCTAATTACTCCTTGTTTATATTCATTTTTAGAAGTTATAAAGTAATCATTTAATTTAATTTCTATTGTATCATCAACAATTGCTCTCATAGTATGGAAAGGATTTATTTCCGTTATATTAATGCCATTTAAATCAAATAAATCGACAATTAAAAGTGGATCTTTTGAGACTGAATTACCTGAAATAAAATCATAACTATCAAGGAATATATCTATTGTTGGTGGATTAATATCATTATCAAAATCATCCGATGTCCCTCCTATTATAAAATCATTTGATGAAGAGGCATCTAAAAATGATGTTGTATCAGTAGCAAAAAACATCATTCTTCCAGTTCCATATTTATATTCTATATTTTTTGGAACAACAAATTCAAAAGAAAAATTTCCATTTTTAACTTCGACAAAACCTCTAAAAATTTTATTTTCCCATTCATAAAATGTAAATGGATCACTTTCATCACCAAGAGTTTGCTTTGAAACAATTTTATCAAAAACATCTACGAACAAATCCCCATTAAAATCATCAATAATATTTTCATTATCATCATTAATGTGACCTTTAATAATTACTTTTCCTAAAGCTTTTAAAGTATCAATGGTTTCTGTATTTACACTATAATTAGGATAAGCTAATTTCATAGAAGGATCACCCAACAAAGCAAAATTCCTATTAATAGATCCGCTCAAACTATTATTTTTTGTATTCTTAAAAATATCTCCTAACCTTTGATACTCTCCATTATTTTTTTTAAATACATTTTTATAAAATTGATTATTTAATCTAAAATTTGTTTGTGAAAAAACTGGCCTAGTAGTTGTTAACAATGCAATTGCTCCACCATTTGATTTATTTAATAACATTTCACCACCTGAAGTAATTAATGGATCATCAAACTTTCCAAACTCACATGTAGCCGTTATAAAAAGTGGTAGTTTCATTCTATTATTCCAACTATAAATAGAATTTTCATTAAGAATTTTTTCTTCCGTCCATAAAAATTCGTTTCCATGACCCACATAATTCAAAATAAGTGATCCTCTATCAATAGCCTCATCTAATAATACTTTTGTTTTTGGTGATGTTTTTATTCCATCTATCAATTTTTGTTCATAAAAATCAAGATAAATTTTATTGATATTAAAGTTTTTATTATTATTATTTAATACATTAAAATGTAATTCTGCATCATTTTGATGTACATTATTATCACCATCATCAGCAACTAAATAGATATCATTTTTCCAGTCACCTTCTAAATTTTTTTTATCTGAATACCTAACTAATTTTTCTATATAGGCGCTTGCTTCATCTCTAGTTTTTATAGGTACCCTCCCAACTCCTACATCTAAATAATGATCTCCATCTATACTTTCTATCCATTCACCCTCATCATCATCTAAAAATCCATAATAATCATCCGAAGAAAAACTATATATATTATTTGTGGAATTATAAGATTGATATATAGGAATGAAATTAGTATTATTAGGAATTCTATCTTTAAAATCATATGAACAATCACCGAATAATAAAACATATTTTAAATTTTCTGAAGAAGTATTATATACATATTTTATAAAGTTTCTAATTGATGAAACATCGGGATTGGCTGATGAAAATTGATTATATATATCTTCAACTAATACAACATCAACAACTAAGTTATCCTTTTTTTCTCTTAACATTTTAATCATATTAGCGTAATCATAAAACAATTTATTTGTTATGATTATTAAGTCTGGATTCGAATGATCTATAATATTAGAATTAGATATTTTATAAGAAAATTCAGGAATTAGTAAATCATCCAATGAAAAAATAATATTTGAAGTATAATTTTTAATGTTAGAAATATAAAATAAATTATCATTTTCATTAACTATCTTATAAGAATGTACATTATATAAATCCGTAATATTCCAAACACTAACTTCATCATTAGATTCAATGTTAAACTTTACAAAATTTTTAGAGATACTTGGTCTAGTAAAATACTTTATTTGATCATTCTGATAAAATAACTTTATTTTTCCTGACATAGTAAAATAATCTAAATAAGCTAAAGAAGAATTAGATCCAGAATATGATATTTGCATTTTACTTGGGTTATTACCACCAACTGTGTAATGAAGATTTTTAAAAGTTAATAATCCCTTATTGCCATATACTCCTTCAGTTATTTTTTGAAGTTCAATATCATCAATCAATTCATCATTAATAAAAATTGAAAACTTAGAATCAGATAAAGATCTAGATAAAAATTGTAACTCTATATTTAAATCAGAATAAGGAACATAATTCATAATATTAAAACTCTTTATTTCATTAGGAGAATAAACACTTCCAAACCAATCTCTACCAGATTGAATAATACTATAAATATCTTCTTCAAAATAACTAAAATGGAAAACTTCATCTGATAATGAATCATAGTGAATTCCATTATCAATTTCATCAACTCTATTACCAAGACTTTGATTATACGTTAGTAAAAAGAATGAAGAATCTGTATAAATATTATTATCATACTGCATTTTATTATTTAATGAATCATAAACTAGCTTATCTGAAGATTGAGCATAAAAATATACAAATTCATTATCCTCAAATACATCATTATTATTGCCATAAAAGCTTATTTTTAACTCTTTTGGAGAAAATAATGTTGAAAAATTATTTTTTTGTGGTAATATGCCATTATAACCACTTCCAAAAATTTGAATTGTATTTGGGTTGATTAAATTATATTCAATATTATTATCTTGAAAAAATTTTTTATCAAGTTTATAAATTCCAGATTTAATTACACCAATTTTTATCCAATCACCAGTAGATAAAATCGATGATTGAGAAAATAAATAACCAGGTAAAAACAATAAAATAATTATAAATTTTATTTTCACAATGAATGCAGTTAAAAATATATTCTTTAAACTCTTTTTATTGAAAATTATTTTGAATTATTTCTATGAAATAAAAGATTAATAAATGAATATGAAATATAAAAAAGAATAATAAACGGAAAACCATCAATGCCTAACAATAAAAAACATAATAAAGAAACTAAAATTATTATATACTTATGTATATTTTCAGCTATAGAATAATCAATAAATTTCATAGAAATAAATCTAATATTAGAAATCATTAGTAATGAAAAAACAATAACTAATCCAACTAAAATTTTATCATTTAAAAAAAAAGTTGTGTATTTTGATGAATAAAAAATAGAAACAAAGAATAATGCATTAGCTGGCGTAGGGAGACCTATAAAATCATTAGAACTTGATTTCGAAATATTAAATTTAGCTAATCTAAAAGCAGAGGCAACTAATATTAAAACTGAAATATATTCTAACATATTATAAGTAGAATGGTTACTCAACCAATCAAATATTACTAAGCTTGGCAATACTCCAAAAGAAACCAAATCAGCCAATGAATCTAGTTGCTTTCCAAAATTTGAAATTAAATTCAATTTTCTAGCTGTTAACCCATCCAAATAATCAAATATTAAAGATAAATAAATACAATAAGGAATAAGACTTGTAAAATCTGATAGAAAGAAGGTGATTCCTAAAAATCCTGAAATTAAATTTAAAGTAGTAAAAATATTTGGAATATTATTTTTCAAATTAAAAATGGATTTAAATGTTTTTCATCATAAATATTAGTAATAGGACCATGTCCTGGATAAATTTGTACATTATCATCTAGTAAAAATAATTCATTTTTAATACTGTTAATTAATGTTTCATAATTTCCTCCTGGAAGATCTGTCCTTCCTATACTATTTTTAAAAATCACATCTCCACTAAAACATTTTTTATCCCTATCAAAATAGAAGGCAAGATGACCTGGTGAGTGACCAGGAAGTAAAAGAATATCTATATCTAAACCATTAAATACTAATTTACTATCCTTAGTGATATATTTTATATCCTTAGAATTATTATAATTTTCAAATCCAAATAGAGGAGCATAATTAACCATTTCATCATATATCTTCTTTTCCGATTCAGGTAAATATGCTTTTATAGAAAATCGTGTAGTTAAAAAATTAGTTCCTAACACATGATCAACATGACAATGGGTAATAAGTACATACTCTGGAATTAGCTTATTTGAAGAAATATATAACATTAATTCTTCATTTTCTTCATCTGAAGAATTCCCAGGATCAACTATAAAACATTTATTATCCAAAGAAACAACATAAGTGTTTTCTTGAAATGCATTAAAAGTAAAAGATTTAATCTTTAACATAATTTTAATTTGATTACAAATTTGAATTATAAATAATTAGATTAAAAAAAATGAAGGAAAAATTAGACTATATAGTAATTGGTCAAGGAATTGCTGGAACTACAATAGCTTGGTGGCTAAATTTTAATAAAAAGCAGTTTTATATATTAAATGATGAAAAAAAAAACACTTCATCTAGTGCTGCACTAGGAATTTATAATCCAATAACTGGAAGAAACTCTGTAAAAACATGGAATGCAGAAATACTCTTTAAAGAACTTGAAAAATTTTATTCTAAGGTGGAAAAAAAAATTAAAAAAAAGATTCTATATAAAAAAAATATTTATAGACCATATAAAAATATTAAAGAAGCTAATTTAT